>JAHECQ010000342.1 GCA_024641625.1 Acidimicrobiales bacterium
CCGACTTTCGGCCCTAGTCCAATCCTGACCGTCTTCCTAGGGTGAGGACATGCGAAGGTCTGAAGAGGATTCGGTCGTTCGAAGAGAACAGATGGTCGATCGCGAGATCTTCCAGCGGGGCGTCACCGACCCGGCGGTGCTGCGGGCCATGCGTACTGTCCCCAGAGAACGTTTCCTGCCCGAGCAACTGGCCGAGTTCGCCTACGACGACACGCCGCTGCCCATCGAGGAAGGTCAGACCATCTCGCAGCCCTACATCGTGGCCACCATGGCCGCGGCGGCCGAGCTGACTCCGAGGAGTCGGGTCCTGGAGGTCGGGGCGGGATCGGGCTATGGCGCCGCGGTGCTGAGCCGCATCGCCGGGGAAGTGTGGACCATCGAGCGCCACGAACCGTTGGCCAACGAGGCTCGAGCGCGCCTGGCGGCCCTCGGCTACGACAACGTGCACGTCGTGTGCGGCGACGGAACCCTCGGCCTTCCCGAGGGGGCGCCGTTCGATGCCATCGTCGTGACCGCCGGCGGACCCGTCGTACCCCAGGCCCTCATCGAACAGCTGGTCGAGGGTGGCCGGATCGTCATCCCGGTCGGGCCCGAGACGCGCGGACAGCGGCTCCTGCGAATCAGGCGTCGCCCGGATGGCATCATCGAGGAGGACCTCGGTCCGGTGCGGTTCGTGCCACTCATCGGCGACCAGGGATGGACTCCGTCGGAGGCTCACACCCTGGTGGTGCCTCGTCGAGCGCACGGCCTGGCCGGCACGGCGGCACTCGTTCACGAGGAGGCCGAACCCTTGGCCTCGATTCGTGACGCCGACCTCGACCGGCTGGTCGATCGCATCGGCGACTGTCCGGTGGTCCTGCTGGGTGAGGCCTCGCACGGAACGTCGGAGTTCTATCGAATGCGAGATCGGATCACCCGAGAGCTGATCCTTCGCAAGGGGTTCACCGCAGTGGCCGTCGAGGCCGACTGGCCTGACGCAGCCCGGATCGATGCCCATGTCCGTCACCGTCAGCCGACCGGCCCGCACTTCTCGGCCTTCTCACGATTTCCCACGTGGATGTGGCGCAACCAGGAGGTGCGAACCTTCGTCGATTGGCTACGAGACCACAATCAGGCAGACGGCGAGCCCGAGCACCAGGTCAGTTTCCACGGGCTCGATCTCTACAGCCTCTTCCGGTCCCGGGATGCCGTGCTGGACCATCTCGATCGCGTCGACCCCCAAGCCGCCGCGCTGGCCCGTCACCGTTACAGCTGCCTGACACCCTGGGAGCAGGATCCGGCCAGTTACGGACGAGCGGTGCTCACCGGCAGGTATCTGAGCTGTGAGAACGATGTCGTGGCCACGCTCACCGACCTGTTGCGTCGACGCCTCGACTATGCGGCAGAGATGGGCGACAACTTCATCGACGCTGCCCAGAACGCGCTCGTGGTGGCCAATGCCGAGCGGTACTACCGGATCATGTACGCCGGCTCGCGGGAGTCGTGGAATCTCCGGGACCTTCACATGTTCGAGACGCTGCAGACGGTGATGTCCCATCGGGGTCCGAACACCAAGGTCGTGGTGTGGGAGCACAACTCCCACATCGGTGACGCCTCGGCAACCGAGATGGGTGCCCGGGGCGAGCACAACGTGGGCATGCTCGCCCGCCGACATTACGGCGACGATGCCTACCTCATCGGGTTCGGTACCCACGACGGGCGGGTCGCCGCCGCCACCGACTGGGGCGGCCCCATGGAGCACAAGCTCGTCCGTCCGTCACATCCCGACAGCTACGAGCGGCTGTGTCACGACTCGGGCATTCCGGCCTTCCTCCTGCATCTTCGTGAGCCTCGTCGCCCCGAACTGCGCGACGAACTCGGCGAGCCACGCCTCGAGCGGGCCATCGGGGTCATCTACCGACCCGAGACCGAGCTCCAGAGTCACTACTTCCAGGCATCGTTGCCACGCCAGTTCGACGAGTACATCTGGTTCGACCGAACCACCGCAATCCATCCGATCGCGTCGCACGAAGTGGCCGGCGTTCCCGATACGTACCCGTTCGGCCTGTGATCGACCGGCCCGGGGAGCCGGCGCCCGACAGGGGCGACGGCGCCATCGGGCCGCACGTTCACGTGGCCTCGTCGTGGATGAGGACCCCGGCGTCGATCAGCGATTGGTACTCGGCGGCGCTGCGGCCCCCGATCTCACGGGCGATGTACTCGTTGTCCTCGCCCAATCGTTGGGCGGCCAGCGTGGGCGCGCCCGGAAATTCCGAGAACTTGATGGGCATGCCCGGTATGAGCACCTTGCCCAGTACGTCATCATCGACCCACCGGAGGGCCCCGGACTCGTGCAGGTGAGGATGCACCGCCGCCTCGGCCAGTGAGAGTACCGGTGCCGTGGGAACACGGTGGGCCTCGAGGCGGGAGACCACGGCATCTCGATCGCTCTGGGACGCGAACCAGTCGGTGAGTTCGGCGTTGACCTCGTCCCGGTGCTCGCAGCGGCCGGCACTGGTCGCGAAGTTCGGGTCTGTAGCCAGCTCGGGTCGACCCATGACCTCGCAGGTCGAGCGCCATTGTCGGTCGTTCACCGGGGCCAGCACCACACTGCTGCCGTCGCCGAGGGCGAACACCCCGACGCCTCCCACCACCGGGTGAACGTTGCCCCTCCGGACGGGTTCGACACCACCCGACACCGACCAGGACTGCCAGTTCACTTCGTGGGTCGTGACGTAGGCGTCCAGCAGGGAGATGCTGACCTCCTGGCCGCGGCCGGTGCGCTCGCGATGGTACAACGCGGCGGCGATCCCGCCGAAGGAATGCACACCGGTGAGCACGTCGCCGGGAGAGATCCCGGCGAGGATGGACGGCCGGTCCTCGTACCCGAGCATGTGCAGGATCCCCCCGTAGGCCTGGGCGATCGGGTCGTAACCCGGGCGGTCCCGCAACGGGCCGGTGCGGCCGAATGCACTCATGTTGCACACGATCAGCCGGGGATTGATGGCGGAAACGACGTCGTAACCGAAACCCAGTCGCTCGATGACGCCGGCGGCGAAGTTCTGAATCATGACATCGACGTGGGGCACGAGGTCGAGCACCAGCTGCCGTCCCCGAGGATCCTTGAGGTCGACGCAGATGGATCGTTTGCCCCGGTTCTGTTGGACGTGGTAGCCCGAGCGTCCGTCGCGGACCTCGGGCAGTCCGCGACCCATGTCGCCGGCGGGGGTCATTTCGACCTTGATGATCTCCGCCCCCAGTTCGACCATCAATCTCGTTGCCGTGGGGCCGGCCAGTACCTGGGTGAAGTCGAGGACGCGCAAACCATCGAAGAGACCTTCCATGGAGGCATCATGGCCGAACGCGGGGTTCGAGGCCGGCACCGGACGGAAAGACCGTCGATTTCCGTCGATTCCACGTCCGACCGTTCGGTCAACCGGCAAGACGCTTGCAGCGGGGGATCGGTGCCATAGTGGGAGCGTGGACGAGTTCGACGCAGTACGGGTGGCACTGGATCGGGGCGAATGGCCGCAGGCCCTCGAGCTGCTCGATGCCGCCGGCGTTCCCACCGACGGCGCCGAAGCTCTCGAACTGCGGGCTCGCGCCGCCTATGGCAACGGGGACTTCGAAGCGTCGGTATCGGCCTGGGAAGACCTCCACGCCTTGCTGGTGGCCGACGGAGACCGGCCCGGCGCGGCAATGGCCGCAGCCATGGTGGCGATGCACCTGATGATCGACACCGGTCTGATGGCATCGGTGCGGGGGTGGTTGCGACGCGCCGAGCGACTGCTCGACGGCCACGGCGAAGCACCGGCATCGGCGATCATCGCGATGACGCGTGGCTACGAACGGTTCATGTGCGGCGACATGCCGGCAGCAGCAGCGAACGCGGCGATGGCCATCGACCTCGGTACCCGACTCGGTGTCCCACCGGCGGTCGTGATCGGTCGAGTGTGCGCGGCACGGGTCACCATTTTCGACGGTGACGTGGACCAGGGACTGGCACTGCTCGACGAGATCGCCATCGATTTGATGTCGGGTACGGTCGATCCGCTCACCACCGGGATGATGTACTGCGAGTTGATCTGCGTCGCCCAGGGGATGGCGCTGCAGGATCGGGCAACCGAGTGGACCGACATCATGGATCGTTGGCGCCACGACGCCGCGATCGGGAGCGTCAGTGGCCGATGTCGGGTGCATCGGGCCGAGCTGCTGAGGATGTCGGGTCCGGGCGACCTGGCCGAGGCGGAAGCGCTGGCAGCGTGCGAGGAGCTGCGCCCGTGGATGCGTCGCGAGTTCGGATGGCCGCTGGTCGAACTGGGCAACATCCGGTTGCGCCGAGGCGACCTCGATGGTGCAGAAGAGGCGTTCGTCGCCGCCCATCAGCGAGCCTGGTCACCGTTCCCCGGGCTGGCCTTGCTGCGGCTGGCGCAGGGCGACGTGGACTCGGCCTCGAGGATGATCGCCGACGAGATTGCGCACCCGTTGCACATTCCCTCCAAGGAGCGACCCCCGTTCGGCGACCTGTGGCTCGCTCCGCTCTGGGATGCCCAGGCCGAGATCGCCGCGGCGACGGGCGATGTCGACGTGCTTCGGATGGCTGCGGACCAACTCCGGTCGATCGCCGGTTCGTACCCGAGCCGATCGCTCCAGGCGGGGGCGACGCTGGCCGCGGGACGTGTGGCGCTGCTCACC
>JAHECQ010000343.1 GCA_024641625.1 Acidimicrobiales bacterium
GTCTCGGACCCCGACATCGTGTGCTTGGGCCCGAGTGAAGTAGCCATGCTGTGCCTCGGAGAGTTCCTCGATCATTGCGATCAGATCGGCCCGTGGCGTCGTCTTCATGGCTGCAAAGCTTACACTATTCGGAAGTTATGCAGCACCCCAAGATCTGTTTCGAAGGGTTGTGCCGTCAAACCCTTCGATAGGGCCCTTGAATTCAAGAGTTCGTTGCATCGACCACGCGTCGCTGCACACCCAACCTGAGGCTGGATCTTGCTCGACATCCTTTTCTCATCTCGGCACATCTCGTTGGTCAAGATGACGGACCTACTCGGCGTGACTCGATCCACGCATCGACGTCGGCTGGATCGAACCGAATGAATTTGCCGATCTTGAGAAACGGCATTCGACGCTCAGCGACGAGCCTGCGAACAAACCTCACGCTGACGCCCAGGCGAACAGCCAGCGTCTCGATGTCCATCAGTGCGCTGCCACCTTCTGTGATGAGACCTTCACTTCCTGATCTGCTGTTGTTCGTGAGCACGTCGGCCCTCCCGTCTCCATGCCAACGAGGGACACCTCGAGCGCGACGATCGGACACCGCTGGTCGAAAGTCGGCGTCGGGCTGACTTCGGCAGCCAGCGTCTTGAACTACCTCGCCATCGCCGCCGTCATCAGCTCACATTTCGACGCTTGCGTAGCAAGCTGCAGATGTGTCACGTCTCTTGGTCGCACCGAAATATGAGATGAGGATCACGCCGGGTTGCTGCCATGGCAGTCCGCAAACCATCTCCCACTTTTGAACCCGTAGAAGTGAGGACACAACTGGAGGTCCTGCGGACCGCCAAGAATGTGAGATGAAATGGGAGATGGCCAGGCGGCCCAAAATGACCCGACATCACGGAGGCGCCAGCGCTCAGCGTTCGGCTCGTCCGGTGAGGTCGTCCGATAGCGGCAAGTGTGGCCAGTGCGCGAGATCGAGAGGGCGCGTTTCGCCATTCGGCTTCAGAGACTGTCGATCGAGGTCGAAGCGAGCCATGCGTCGATGCGTTCGGGGTCGAAGCGGATGAACTTGCCGACCTTGCAGTACGGGACACGACGCTCGGCAACGAGCCGGCGGACGAATCGCTCGGTGACGCAGAGACGCCGAGCGAGTGCAGCGATGTCCCAAAGGGCGGGCGGGCTCGAGGAGTCGGTGGATATCTGTGTCATCACCTACCTCTGTGGCCCGCGGGATTGGGCTGTTGGGACATCGGGCTGAGATCCGGAGCGAGCGAGCCCCGCTCTCACAGCCGTGCTCGCTCCGATCGTGGGTCACTTGCCGATCGGGCAGGTTCGACGACGGGGCTTCGTGGTCTCGACCGTCATGGTTGCGTTCGTTGAGGTGATTTCATCGTTTGGAGAGATCACCGACAGTGACCGAGAGATCGAGGGTGCCATCTCTCCACAACCAGGTCCGCAGGACCTGCAGATGTGTCTCAGGTATTTTCGTTGGAGAGATGGCGCTGGGAGTTCGCCGAGGGTCGGCCACGCTGAGTTGTCTTCGCCGTGACGGAGACCTTCGTCGAGCTCGATGCGCAGCCACTCGGCGGGCATTCAGGTAATCACGACGGTATTGCTGCACCGGTCGACCCTTCCAAAGCAGTCTCCGCCTTCCCGGCCTGCACGCCCTCCATGGCGCGTTGGAGGGTCAAGAAATAGCGGCGCGAAACCGGCGATCGGGGATGGTCTACTGGCTTCGATCGGCGGGAGTTTGGGGATACGCATCGTCCTCGTGTGCGCCGATCTCGATCGGCTGGACGCCACGGTCGGCTGCGCGGCTGTGCGCGGCTCGTGAGGCAAACATTTCGCCGGCACTCGAATGAGGGTGGGTGGCGGTGGTGGCAGACCTGTGGCGCTCATTCGCCGGACGTTTGAGGTCCGTCCGAGAGGCTGGCGCGGCGTCGGTGTTCGCGAGACACCAAAGTCTCATGATCGCGGTATCCAGGAAATCGCTTTGGCCAAGCAAGGTAGACGAAGTCTCGATCGAACCGTTCGTTCCGGGTCATTCGCCATAGCGGATGTCGAGCGACAATCGGAGCACTCACAATCGTGCCAAACAAGAGCGCAATGGCGATGAGGCCTATCGAAGCGCCACCCGCACGTCCCACGACTGCCAGTGGAGCGGACATGATGGCCATGGCGAAGAGGTAGCTTCCGAACGGACTCACGACGGAGAGCCGCTGCAGCGGATTCGGTGAGGCTCCGATCGGTCCGCGTGTCGAAGTTGGTGCGGTCTCAGCTGGCAACGAGGCAGCCAGGTCTGGATTGGGTTGGCCGCCGGGAAGCCATGTCGGCCACGACAGGTAACGCACCAGGCGCAGATGGCGGTCTTCGTCCGCGGTGCGACGGCGGGACGAGAGTGCGTACTTGGCGGCGAGAGCTCCGAAACCGACAGCGAAGCATTGGAATCCGATCGACGCACCGAGGAACCCGATCGCTGGCCAACCGAACAGCCACCACGCTACGAACAGACGAGCGAGGTAAGGGTGTCCGGCTTCCCACCGCTGGATCGGGTTCGGTGACAGGTAAGCGGGGCCGAACTCGACCGACCCTTCAGAAGCCATCGGCGTCACCGCATTCGAGTGCAGACAGCTGTACGCAGCCAGCGATCCCCGAAGCGGCGGATCGCTGGTGCCGCACTGGCGAGAGTCGGTGGTGATCAATTGTGATTCTCGAGCGCACGTCTTCAGTATCGGTCGTCATGGCCATGCGCTGAACCATCGCGCCGACCCCGCGGCATACGCGTCCCTCGATCCGGCGTACTGGGGCGGTGTGCGGCCTTCTGGTGGCGAGCGTTAGGGGTCGCTTCCGAGGTTGCCGGCGTCCAGGTCGCCGAGCCCCTTTCAAGCTGTCCACTGAGTGTGGGATTGCTGCTGCCCGGTCCTCGGCTTGCGGAGCGAACAGTCAGCTCGGAACTGTCAACCAAGGCAGCGATCGGCCGACCCTTCTAGCATGGCTCCGATGCACTGCGACGCGAGCACGGCGGTACCGCTGTGAGATCGGGTCCGGTCGGCGACTCACCCAACCCGATTCAAAGAAGCATGGGAGCGTCGCCAATCCTGATGTCAATCGGGTTCGCCCAGTTCTTCGCATCTTGGCTAACCGTCGCCGTGCTGATTTCTGGAGGCTCGGACCTCATCCCTGTGGTGGCGCACCTGATCGCCATCCCAGCTGGCGTCATCATGTGGGCAGCATCGCCACTGCGAAACATGACTCGGGAAGAATTCGACGCCGAGATTGTGAACTATCTCCCGTGGCCGAGCTGGATGCCTGGCTACAGACCAGACGGAAGAGGGAAGCAACGCGAAACACAAGGTGTGTCGGACGATGATCTCGTGCGCACCGGCGCGTCTACCAACGCCATCGAACTCGAGAGGCGCTCTGGTTCGGGTGCAGCGCGGCATGCTCCGAACCCGTTCCAGCGGCTCTCAATCCGCCATCCTCTCACTGCTCGCCTCCTTGGTGCAGCTTTCCTCATCGGTCTACCCGCCAACATCTTCGGGGGGCTGCGGGTCGCCTCGGTTGCGATTGGTACGGCCTGTTTGCTGGCAGTGTTTTGGCATCTGGCCGGCGGGTTGCGAAGGATGTCGGAGCGAGAACGGGGCGACAGGACGGTCGTCTACCTGCCCTGGGCATCGTGGTTGCCCGGCTGGGTCGATGATGAGTCGTCGCCGAACGATCTCGCTTGATCAGCCAAACCCAACGTGTAGAGCGGTCGGAGACATCATTCGATGCGTCACGATCCCGGCGGTCGGTGGCGGGTCCGCAGCGGGTTGCTGTGACCCCGAGCCAGCCGACCGTGAAGAGCATCGCGGTCTGGGCCGCGTCGTTGGGGTAAAGCCAGTCGTGACGCCGGGGGCAATCCGCCCGAGCAACGACGGGCGGTCGGGGACGCCTGTCTCGGGGGTCTGCCTCCTGCGAGGCCGGTGGCTGTCAGGTTGGCTGGTCACGTCTTCGACCATCGAGCCCCTGCGCCGCGGGTTGCCGTCTCTCAGCGTGTCGGGCACTCTGCGTCAATGGATGATCGGCCCACGAGGGATCTGCGCCTCGGCACTCTCGGACACATCCGGGTCGGGGATGACGCCGGTCGCATTGTTGAAGTCATCGACGATCGGTCGAACTCGGGCGGCTTCCTGATCTGTACGTACGCTGATGCGGATCGTTCGCCCGAAGCGTTTGACAGTTGGGTCGAGACGATCGTGGATGTAGAGGCCTACTTCGATGAGTGCGGATGGAGGATCGAATGGATCGAACCGAGATCGTGAAGTAGTCGGCCGACCCGCTGTATGCGAGCAGCCCGAACCACATTCGGCAGAGACCCGGACATCTGCAGAACTGTGACGTCGAACCGGCGAAGTGGGGCATGGCGTGTCGTGCGGGCCAGCCAGACTTTGATGCGGTCACGCTGCCTGGTGGAGGCTCGATCACCAAGGCGCTACAGGTCCAGATGAAGCCGGAGCGCGCCATCGAGCTGGTCCATCAGATCGAACCCGAGTGTCCCAACGACTGGGCCGACCCGCTCGACCGCAACAGATCTGACCTGCTCGGCTTGCGCCTTGGAATCGACTGAGAGCCCGGTTTCCTCTCCTGGCAGTAGAACCTGGAATGGATAGATGCGATCGATGTTCGAAGTGACTGGCACCAC
>JAHECQ010000344.1 GCA_024641625.1 Acidimicrobiales bacterium
CTCGACGTCGCGGGCGACCGCAGCCACTCCCTCGTCGAGATCCTTCGTGGCGTACAGCGTTGCCAGTTCCGCCTCGTTGGCGAACAACACGTCGACACGATTGGCGACCAGATCACGGAACTCGGCATGGTGGCGCTCGACGCAGAAGGTGTCCGAAAGCGTGAGCGCGGCGCGGCGACCGGCCGCCTTCGCCAGATCCATGGCCTTGATGATCGCCTGCTTGGCCAGGTCGACGTCCCACAGGTAGCCCTCACAGAACAGGAGCCGTCCGGACTCGACCGTGACACGCTGAACGTCGTCAGGTTCGAGTAGCGAGGAGACGCCGAGGTAGGTGTTGAGCGTCCGCTGAGCATCGGGGGTGACGAGAATGAGGCATCTGGCCGTCGCCGGTCCCGACCCGGCCGCCGGTACGTCGAAGGACACACCCGAGGCCCGCATGTCGTGCCCGAACACCTCGCCGAGGGCGTCATTGGACACCTTGCCGATGTACGCCGCCGTCCCACCGAAGCTGGCGACACCGGCCATGGTGTTGGCAGCCGAACCCCCCGAGGCCTCGATACCGGGTCCCATCAGTTCGTACAGATCGTGAACCCGATCGGTGTCGATCAGGGTCATCGATCCCTTCACCAGCTCCTGTTCGGCCAGGAACTCGTCGGTCGCATGGCTGATGACGTCGACGATCGCGTTGCCGACGCCGACCACGTCCACCAATCCGGCAGCACCGGGAGAGGGCGGAATTGTTACGTGGGGCGCGTCAGAAGAGGAAGGGGTCACAGGGATCAGAGGCTATCCCAAGCACTCGAACAAGGCGGCTACCCTCCTTCGCGTGTCGACCAATCCCTACCGCCTGCCCCGGACCGTTGTCCCCTCTCACTACGCACTCCGGCTGACGCCGGACCTCGACGGTGGAACCTTCACCGGCCGTGTGGTCGTGACGGCGGAAGCCGTCGAAGCCACCGACCACATCGTGTTGAACGTCGACGAACTCGATATTCACGCCGTGTCGGTCAACGGCCGTGACCACACCTGGTCGGTGGATGCCGAGAGCGAGCGACTCTCGATCGAAGCGGCCCTCGACGTCGGGCCGGTGGAGATCGCCATCGACTTCAGCGGACGGTTCAACGACCAGCTGGTTGGCTTCTACCTCAGTCGTTTCACCCTCGCCGACGGTGCTCCCGGCGTCCTGGCCACGACGCAGTTCGAGGCAACCCACGCCCGCAAGTGCTTCCCCTGCTGGGACGAGCCCGACTTCAAGGCCGTCTTCGTCATCGAACTCGTCGTCCACGCCGGCCACCAAGCCATCGCCAACTCCGCAGAGGTCGAGCGCGAACCACGTGACGACGGCACTGAGGTCGTGCGTTTCGCACCCACCATCATCATGTCGACCTACCTGGTTGCCTTCGTCGTCGGGCCGCTCGAGATGAGCGAACCCGTCGATGTCAACGGCACGCCCCTGCGGATCGTGCACGTTCCCGGCAAGTCGCACCTCACGGCCTTCTCATTGGAGTCCGGAGCCTTCGCTCTTCGCTACTTCGCCGACTACTTCGACGTTCCCTACCCGGGCGACAAGGTCGATCTGATCGCCATCCCGGACTTTGCCTTCGGAGCCATGGAGAATCTCGGGTGCATCACCTTTCGGGAGACACTCCTGCTCGTCGACCCGAACCAGTCGACCCAGGCCGAGCTGCAGCGGGTGGCCGATGTCATTCACCACGAACTCGCACACATGTGGTTCGGCGACCTGGTCACGATGCGGTGGTGGAACGGTCTGTGGCTGAACGAGGCGTTCGCCACCTTCATGGAGATGAAGTGCACCGACGCCTTCCGACCCGAATGGCAGCGATGGGTCGACTTCGGGATCTCACGCTCGGAAGCGTTCGAGGTGGATTCGCTCGCGTCGACTCGGCCCATCGAGTTCGAGGTGGTCAGCCCGACCGACGCCGAGGGCATGTTCGACATCCTCACCTACGAGAAGGGGGCGGCGGTCGTTCGAATGCTGGAACAGCACCTGGGCGAAGCGGCATTCCAGGCAGGAATTCGCCGCTACATGCGTCAGCACGCGTTCCGGAATGCCGAAACCACCGACCTCTGGGACGCCATCGAGGCCGAGACGGCCGAGCCGGTACGTCGTCTGATGGATTCCTGGATCTTCCAGGGGGGGTATCCACTGGTGACCGTCACCATCGCGCCCGACCGCCGCTCGGTCACCTTCAGCCAGGAGCGCTTCGGATTCGTGGGAGGTGACGCTGTGGAGCCACGCGATTGGGTGACGCCGCTGCGATTCCGATGGGCGACCGCCGACCCGAATGCCGAGCCCCGCACCGAGAAGGTCCTGCTCGAGGCCAAGACGCAGACCATTGCGCTCGAGGGGACCGCCGACTGGCTCGTGGCCAATGCAGAGGGGGCCAGCTTCCTGCGAGTCGCCTATTCCGAGGCGCTGCTGGATCGATTGGCCGACGTCGCGCTCGAACGGCTGCTGCCGAGCGAGCGCTACGCACTCGCCGACGATGCCTGGGCTGCGGTGCAGGCCGATCGCATGACCGCCGGCTCGTTCCTCACCCTTCTCGAAACCCTGTCGGTCGATGACGACCGATCGGTCTGGCAGCGTCTCATCAGTGGATTTTCGTCACTGGATCGCCTGCTCGAGGGAACCGCCCGCGAGACGTTCCAAGCGGTCGTGCACGATGCCATTGCTCCGGCGCTGGCCGGGATCGGCCTCACACCGCTCCCCGTCGACGACGATCGGACCCGTCAGTTGCGGGGCGATCTCATCCGGGCCATGGGTGTCCTGGCCGACAATCGCGAGATCCAGGAGGAGGCGCAACGCACGGTGGCCGAGGGCCGGCGAAACCCCGAGCTGGTCGATGCCGCCGTGCTGGCTGCCGCGCTCAGCGTCGCGTCGAGCATCGGCGACCAAGCCGACTTCGACGACTTCCTCGCTGCCTCACGCCAAGCGGGTACCCCCCAAGAGGAGGTTCGCTATCTCATGGCACTGGCCGAGTTCCCTGACGTCGACCTCGTCTCCCAGCTGTTCCCTGCCATCCTGGCGAACGAGGTTCGCACCCAGAACGCCCCGTTCTGGCTCGGACGGGCCATCACCAACCGCACCTGTGGCGCCGCGGTGTGGGAGTTCGTCAAGGATCACTGGCAGGAACTGAACGAGCTGTTCCCCACCGGATCGATCGTGCGGATGGTCAGCGGCATCACCACGCTCACCGAAGCCGACCAGGTCGGGGACACGGCTGCGTTCTTCGCCGATCACCCCGTTCCCCAAGGGGCGACGACTCTCGGCCAGATCCTCGAACGACAGCGAGTGGGTGCTGCACTCAAGGCCCGGGAAGCGGTCCGCTTCGCACGTCTGTTCGAGTGACGACGTTTCGGACCAAGCCGCCCTATTCGCCCTCTGCTGTGCAGGTCTGGGCGATCGAGGATCACGCACTCCAGCTGACCTGGGGTTGGTTGCCTGACGGACCGGTCTGCATCGTCGCTCGACGAACCGACGGATCAGGACGAGGCGCCCCGTTGGCATCGGTCGAGCTCGTACACCACAACGGAGCCGGCGTCGCCGAAGTAGCGGGACTCCCCGGCAACACGGCGATCGACATCACCGTCTCGTGGCGGGGAGGCACCACGGTCCTGCGAACAGCAACGCTCCCATCGCTCCCCGGTCCGGAACTGTTCCGCTTCGCCACGGTCTCAGATCTGCATCTCGGTGCCGGCAACTGGGGCTTTCTCAAGACCATGACCGATCCCGAGGCCGCCGCTCACGCCGACCCCTACCCGCTCCGCTGTGCCCGAGGAGCCATCAGCGAGGCCATCGAGTGGGGGGCGGAGCTGCTCGTGATCAAGGGGGACCTCGTCCAGCATCAGGAGGAGCAACACTTCGCTCAGGCCGGCGTCCTGCTCGACGAGTTCCCGGACCTGCCGATGCTGTTGATTCCGGGGAATCACGACGTCGACCGCTCCCCCGCCGACACACCCTCGCACGAGGTGGTCCTGCCCACGATCGGACGACGCGAGCTGGCCTACACCACCGATGCCATCGCCCACGACGTACCCGGTCTGCGAATCGTCGTCGGTGACACCACCCTGGCCGGACAAGGTCACGGCACCATCCAGCGGGTCGGGCCGGACATCCTCGATCTCGTGGCCGAACCGACACCGGCCTTCATCGCCGTGCACCATCACGTCCACCGCTTTGGCGTCGTCACCCATTGGCCACCGGGGATCGCCAAGCCCGAAGCCGTCGATTTCTTCGCCAGGCTCAAGCAGGCGAACCCGCAGACGATCATGACCTCGGGACACTCGCACCGCAATCGTCGTCGGCTCCAAGACTCCGTCACCTTCTCCGAGGTGGGCTCGACCAAGGACTGGCCAGGAGTGTGGGGCGGCTACGTCGTCCATGAAGGGGGCGTCCGACAAGTCGTGCGACGCGTGCGGTCCACCGCTGCGTGGCACGAGTACAGCCGAGGCGCAGTGCTCGGACTTTGGAGCGCCTGGTCCCCGGGGCAGTTCCACGATCGCTCGTTCAACCTCGTCTGGGATCCCGGTCGTCCCCCGGATCGCCGGCCGCCGAGGCTTCGGCCAGGCGGCGAAGCCCTTCACGCAACTGGGGCTCCGGCCGGTCGAAACATATTCGGA
>JAHECQ010000345.1 GCA_024641625.1 Acidimicrobiales bacterium
GGGACCTCCAACTGTGTCAGACCCTCGACGAGCTCGGCTACGACGAGGTGTGGGTGGGCGAGCATCACTCGGGCGGCTGGGAGACCATCGGCCATCCCGAGATGTTCCTGGCGGCCGCAGCGCAACGCACGCGCACCATCAAATTGGCCACCGGCGTCACCTCCCTGCCATATCACCATCCCTACAACGTCGCCGGTCGAATCACGTTCCTCGACCACCTGTCGCGAGGGCGGGCGATCCTGGGCACCGGCCCCGGCGCGTTGCCGTCCGATGCCCGGGCGTTCGGCATCGAAACCGAGGTGTTGCGCGATCGCCAGGATGAGGCGATCGGGGTCATCAAGCAGCTGCTGAGCACCGACGATCCCCTGACCTACAAGAGCGATTGGTTCGAGATGCAGCAGGCGCATCTCCAGGTGAAGCCCTATCGCAACCGCACGATCGAGATCGTGGCTGCCAGCTCGATCTCACCCTCGGGCATGAAGCTGGCCGGTAAGCACGGCCTCGGTGTGATCTCGGTGGCGAGCTATTCCGAGGAGGGCTTGGCTGCGCTGCCGACGCAATGGGGGTTCGCCGAGACCTACGCAGCCGAGTTCGGCAACCCGATCGATCGGGCAAACTGGCGGGTGATGATGCCTTGGCACATTGCCGAGACCCGGGAACAGGCCATTGCCGAGATCAAGGCCGGGTTGGTGCACTGGCACAACGCCTACAACGTCTCCACCCTCGCACGGGCCGGCGCCAGCCATGTCGAGCCATCGAAGGCCGACGGGTTCATCGAGGCGATGATCGATCGCGGGGGCGCCATCATCGGCACACCCGACGATGCCGTGGCGGCAATCTCCAAGTTGCAGGAACTCACCGGGGGCTTCGGCACGCTGGTCGGCTTCATGCACGACTGGGCCGCCCACGAAGCCACCCTTCGGTCCTATGACCTGTTCATGCGGTACGTGGTGCCGAAGGTGCAGCAGACCATTGCGCCGATCGAGCGGGCCGAGACTCTGCTCCAGGCGGACAACACGGCCCTGATGGAAGCTGCGGGACGGGGCATCCTCAAGGCGATCCGGGAGCACAACGCAACCCACCCGCGTACGTAGCGGGCACTCAGTGCGCGCCGCCGCCTGCGCGTCACTCCGCGGTGATGTCGATGTGGAGCACAGCTTCGGCACAGATCCCGTTCGTGGCACAGATCCGGTAGGTGAGGGTGTCGTTGCCGATGAATTGACCGCCGGCATCGAACCTGATCCGCCCGTTCGTCTCCTGCGCTCCCCTCGTGGGTCCGACGGACGTCATTGCGGTCGCTTCGTCACGACCACTACCTCGTGGGCCGTGGCGGGGGTTGCTGCGCTGACGACCTGCGATACCTGGGATCGGGCCAGCGCGAGGATGGGAAGCACGGTGAAGATGGGGCTGATGCCCCGGGAGATGTCGAAGCCCTTGCCCCACACGAGCTGAGAAAGCAGAAGTGAAAGTACCAGGAACGCTGCGGCGCCGCTGGCGATCGGGTTGCGCCAACAGCCGGGTAGCAGCCACGCGAACATGACGATTGCCCCGATCACCATGGCGAGCAGGAGCTTGTCCGACCACTCGTTGCTCTGCCAGCCTCGGGCAGCTTGCACGATGCCGGAGAAGGGCCAGGTGACGATGGGATAGCTGGAGACCACCGAGCCGGGGTGCAGCCTGGCCCGAAGGTACACATCCCACGCGGCGAGACCGACGATGCTGGGAGCAACGAGCCGGATCGGAAGCGTTCGCTTCGAGGCGAGATGATGGAGCGCCAGGCCGGCGACGTAGACCACCATGACCTCTCGGGTCAGCACACTGAGCATCAGCCAGATCGATGCTCGCCAGATCCTGCCGCGCTGGACTTCGTAGGTTCCCCAGATGGCGGTGGCGAGCGCCAGGACGCCGGCTCCGCCGATGATGATCTCGAAGAAGAGGCCGGGGTTGACAGCGAAGGCGAGGCCGGCCCACGGGGTCACGCCGGCGCTCCTGGCCAGCTTGGCGGCGCCGAGCGATCCGAGCCCGAGCAGGATGGCCTGCGTGTATCCGAGCGACCACACGACGGCTCGATCGGGCAGCAGACCCCCGGCGCCGACGACGAGCGGGAAGAGCATGCGGCGGGCCCGATAGACCGGGTCGTCGAGACTGTCGGCGTAGTCGAGCGACAGATACAGGGGATCCCAGGCCTGGACGAGGAAGAACTTGCCGTCGTGCCCCATGCCAGCGCGCAGTGGTCCGGTCCGACCGAGGTGGTCCTGGATGACCACGCTCGTGTTGGTGTCCTCCTTGCCGAGCGCGGCAAAGAGCAGCGGATCGCCGCCTGACCCACGCAATGCGCCCAGGACAACGAGCAGCCCGAACACCAGTCCGAGCAGGCCGACGAGCCATTCGGTCTTGATCGAGCGCGACCGCCCTCGGAGATCCACAGTTCTTCATCGGCGGCGCGCGCCCCGACGTGAGGCACACTGGCCTCATGACTGATGGCATGTCCGGCCCTGGCCGGTTGAAGGTTCGGATCGGTTTCGCCGCCGGTGCGGGGGTGGCCGACGATCCTGCAGGTTTCCTGCGGTTGGTCGATGCCCTCTATGACCTCGGCTACGACTCGGTCTGGGTCCCTGACGTGGTGACCACGGCCAGCATGGAACCGCTGGCCGCCTTGGGGGTGGCGGCCGGACGGCGACCCCGCTTGAAGTTCGGCACCCATCTGATCCTGCCCGGTCGCAATCCGGTGATCCTGGCCAAACAGTTGGCCACCCTCGACCAGCTCTCGGAAGGGCGAGTGCTGTTGAACGGCGTGTTGGGCCTGCGACAACCGGCCGAGCTCCAGGCCCAGGGCGTCGAGGCCCAGGCCCGAACATCGATGCTGGAGGAGGCCTTGCACGTGATGCGGACCCTGTGGTCGGGCGAACCGCTCACCGTCCACGGGCGTCATTACCACTACGACGACTTGACCCTGGGCGTTCGGCCTCTGCAGGACCCTCTGGAGATGTGGCTGGGCGGTCAGGTGCCGGCTGCGTTGCGTCGTTGTGGCCGACTCGGGGATGGCTGGATGCCCGGGCTGTGCACGCCGGCAGAGGCCGCGGCCGGTAAGGCGGTCATCGATGCCGAGGCCGAACGGGTCGGACGTCGGGTCGATCCCGAGCACTTCGGGGTGAACCTCAGCTGGGCCGACGAGATGAACGACCATGTCAGAGCAGCCGTGGCCGGTCGGCGGACCGATGCGGCGGCCGAGGACCTCATCGCCATCGGTTCGAGCGGTCTGATCGACCAGATGAACGCGTTCATCGAGGTCGGGTTCTCGAAGTTCGTCATCCGACCACTGCTGGCGCCCGAGTCCTGGAGCGAGGCCGCAGCCAGCGTCGCTTCGGTGCTCGACCGGCAGACACCCTAGGCGACGGCCACGTCGAAGCCCGGTCTAACCTCGGGGGCGTGACTCCTGATCTCGTGCTCGACAACGCCAACCTGATCACCATCGACCCCAGTCGACCGCGGGCCGGCAGTCTGGCCATCATGGGCGACCGAATCGTGGCGGTCGGCGACCGCGGGGAGTTCACCGGCACTCGGGTCGTCGATCTCGGCGGACGAACGGTCGTCCCGGGTTTCAACGATGCCCACAATCACATGCAGATCTTCGGAGGGAGCAAGTCGAAGGTGAATCTGTCACCGACGGTCGTGCGTTCGGTCGAGGAGATCGTGTCGTCGGTGGCCCAGCGGGTGGCGCAGACGCCGCCCGGGGTGTGGGTGATGGGCGCGGGCTACGACGACAACAAGCTCGCCGAGCGTCGCCATCCGACCCGGGCCGAACTCGACCGTGTCAGCCCCGACAACCCCGTCGTGCTCTACCACACGTCCGGACACTTCACAGTGGTCAATTCCGCCGGCATGCGTCTGGCCCGGGTGGGGGAGGTGGCTGTGCCCGAGGGTGGGGTCGTGGCGCTGGGCGACGACGGACTCCCCAACGGCTTGTTGGAGGAACAGGCACAGACGTTGGTGGGGGCGCTGCTCCATCCCATGCCGATGGCCGACATCGTGGCCAACATCGTCACTGCGTCGGACATCTACCTGTCGGAGGGCATCACCTCTTGTCAGGAAGCCGGCGTCGGCGGCATCCTCGGGACTCGGGAACCGCTCGAGGTGGCGGCCTATCAGCACGCTCGAGCGAGCGGTCGTCTCCGGGTGCGGGTCACGATGATGCCCTCGGTCGAGAATCTGCATACCGGCGATCATCATCCCGACGACGACGAACCGTTCGCGCTCGACCTCGGACTGCATTCGGGGTTCGGCGACGAGTGGCTGAAGTTCGGCCCGACGAAGATCTTCGCCGATGGCTCGCTGATCGGCCGAACGGCTGCCATGTTCGAGGATTTCGAGGGCGAGCCGGGCAACTCGGGCTATCTTCAGATGGCAGAGGAAACCCTGCATGCGCTGATCATCAAGGCCCACATCTCCGGCTGGCAGGTTGCAACCCATGCCATCGGCGATCGGGCGGTGGCATCGGTGCTCGACGCCTACGAGGAGGCGCAGCGTCTGCGGCCTCGGGCCGACACTCGTCATCGCATCGAGCACTGCGGTATGACGCGAGCCGAGGACGTCGAACGGATCGCCCGCCTTGGAGTGATCCCGGTGACGCAGGGCCGG
>JAHECQ010000346.1 GCA_024641625.1 Acidimicrobiales bacterium
CCGATGAGGCCGTCGAGGCGCTGGCGTCGTCGGCCTTGCGGCGATCGTTGCGTCACTTCTACCTCAAACCGCTGCTGGCGGGCGTGGTCACCCTCGATGAGCGCACCGGTTTGGTCTCCGAGACGCTTGCCGATATGGGCGACTGGATCCGACGCTGGCCGCATCCATCGTTCATGGAGTCCCGCAACGGGTTCATCTTCGGACGGCTGGAACGCTTCGCCGACGAGTTCACCGATCGTGTTCTCCGTGATCTCGATCTTGCGGTGGCGTAGCGGCAGACCATGGCGCACCGCTCCCCCATCACCTGCGTCGACCATCACTCCGGAGCCGGTCTCACCGTCACCGGCGGCTATGACGGCCGGGTGATCGCCTGGTCGTCGGTGTTCACCCCGGTCTGGGAGACTGCGTTCGACGATCTGGTGAACGACGTCAGATTCGATGCCGGCGGTGGGCAGATCGCGGTGGCGGTGGCCGATGGCCACGCCTTCGTGCTGGATTCCCGGACAGGCGCCCGCTTCGAAAGGCTCGGGCCCCATGGAGACGACGTGAACGCCGTGCGCTGGTCGCCCGACGGCCGACGACTGGTGTGCGTCATGGATCACCTCGACACCGCCATTCGCCTGTGGGAACGAGTGGGTGACACAGGATGGCGCGACTCGGCCCTGGAGGGCCACGAACATGGTGTCTTCGGCGCGGCGTTCGATCCCACCGGCAGGTATCTCGCCACGGTGGCCGAGGATGCCAGCGCCCGGATCTGGGATCTCGAACGCCGGCGGCTCCTGCACGTCCTCGAACATCCTGGCGATCCCGAGGCGCTCGACTGGTCACCGAGTGGGGACGTGATCGTGACCGGGTGCGACGACGGTATCGCTCGCGTCTGGAACCCTCTGACCGGCAGCCTGGTGCACGAACTCACCGACGCGTCGGCCGCGGTTCGCTTCCTTCGCTTCGACGCTGCCGGCGATCGGCTGCTGGCCGGGGCATACGATGCCACCCTGCGGGTCTACGACTGCCGATCCTGGAGGGTCGTCGACCAGTACCAGGGAGCCTTCCAGTGGGAGCGTGCGGCGTGTTTCGTCGGGGCCGAGGTCGTCGTGGGCAGCTTCAGCGCAGTGCCCATGGTTCACTTCGCCGGCCGCGCCGTCGGTGTCTCGTCCGATCCCGTCGCGTTGACCCACGGCATCAACACCCTGTCCGTGCGCGACGGCGAGTGCATCGTGGGTCGCGACGACGGAGCCGTCGTGGATCTCGCGAGGGGAGACGTCCTGACCCGCCACGACACGATCGTGAACACCGTGAGTGTCTCACCCGACGGCCGAACCGTCGTGAGCGGCGACTACCGGGGCGTGCTGCATCTCACTCCTCGCGGCGACAGCGGCGCAATGGTGGCCTCGTCGGCCGATGGCGGTGGGCCCATCAACTCGGTGGTGTGGGACCCCAACGGGACCCGGTTCTTCACCGGGGGCTACGACGGAATGATTCGCCAATGGTCGCCCGAAGGACGCTGCATGGCCCGATGGCAAGCCCATCAGGCTCCGATCAAGTCGCTGGCGTGGAGCACCACCACCCAGGCGCTGATCGTCGGATCCTCCGACGGCTCCCTCAGTTCGTGGCTCGATGGCCAGGAGCGCTGGCGCGCTCGCCACGACGAGCTCGTGCTGGTGAACGCGGTGGCGGTCGCCGACGACGACGGGGCCGGCGTGGTGGTCACGGCGTCGCGTGATCTCCTGGTTCGGCGATGGGACGTCGTGACCGGCCGCCTGCTGGAAACCTTGCCGCACGGGCACATCAAGTCGGTGAAGGCGGTTTCGGTGTCACCCGGTGGCGATCGGATCGTGACCGGGTCCTACGACGGATCTGCCCTGCTGTGGGTTCGCGACGCCGCCGACCTCCGGTGGTCGTGGGAACCATTGCGCCATCATGGCAAGCCCGGCGTGCCGGCCGTGGCCTTGGGGACCGATGGTTCGATCTATACCGCCGGTTGGGACGGCACGGTGGCGATCTGGACCTTGACCGGCGAGCTGGCTGACGTCCTCTGACCCGTCGGACACATCGGCCGTTCGGCACACTCAGGTTCGAAGAGAGCGGAGCTGGGGTCGCAGTGCCTGCCATCCGAGCAGGATGCACAGTCCGCTGGTGACACTCAGGGTGAGCGCCAACTGCGGATCGGTCCGGCGGGCCACCAGCCCGAGGCTGAACATCCCGAACGGGAGCGCGCCGATGGCCATGCTCAACACCCCGAGGGCCCGTCCACGCTGTGATTCGTCGACCAGGGACACCACCAGCGCCGACTGGGTCGCGCCGAACCCGGAACCGAAGACGCCGGCGACGAAAAGGGTCAGCAGCGCCGCCGGATACCACGTCATGTTGGCGAAGGCGATGAGCATCACCATCGCACCACAGGATCCGCCGATGTGGAGCAAGCCTCCGCGTTGGCATCGGAGTCGGCTGAGCAGAAAGGCCCCGGTCACCGAGCCGAAACCCATCGCCGATGCCATGGCGCCGGTGGCCAGTGGCCCCACACCGAGCTCGTCGGCGAAGGCCGGGATGAGCGGGGTGAACGCGTAGTAGAAGAAGTTCATCAGCACGGTGATCACCAGAAGTTGTCGCAGGAGACCGTTGGTGAGCAGGAGACCGAAGGCCGCCCGAAGATCCTGTCGGGCGGAGGTTCCCAAGGACGACGGGGCCCTGAGCGCAGCGCCCGCCGTGCGGGCTCCGCGTCGGAAGGCAGCGCCGGCGATGACATACAGCCCGGCCACCACGACATAGACCCAGGCCGTCCCGACCAGGTCGATCACCAGACCCCCACTCAGTGATCCCAACGTGTTGCCTGCATGCAACGCCAGGGTCTCCATCGCAGCTGCATTGGCGATGAGGCTTGCACCGACGAGATCGAACGCGATCGATCGGCGGCTCGTCATGTCGATGAGGTTGCCGGTGCCGATACAGAAGACGAACACATAGGACACCCACACCGGCGCGTGATCATTGGCCACGGCGAGGCCCATGAGCCCGGCCAATGGGATCAGGACACCCAGGGAGGTCGAGACGGATCGGTACCGGTCGAGGCGGTCGGTCATCGTGCCGACGATCGCTCCTCCCAGGAACATCGGCGCCATGAACGCCGCACCGACCACCTGCGCGGCCAGAGGGTCGGAGGTCTGGGCATGGACGCGGTAGGTGGTGGCGAAGACCGCCATCCATCGCGCGATGTGCCACAGCCCCCCGGTGAACCAGAAAAGACGGTAGCCCCGAACGCCGAAGGACGACGTCGGGGCTACCGCCGGGATCAGGAGGCGATGAGGCTCAGTAGATCTCGATGAGACCGGCTGCACCCTGGCCGCCGCCGATGCACATCGTCACCACGCCCCAATGGGCGCCACGACGCTTGCCTTCTTGGAGGATGTGCCCGGCGCAACGGGTGCCGGTCATCCCGAAGGGATGGCCGATGGCAATCGATCCGCCGTTGACGTTGTACTTCTCGGGATCGATGCCAAGGGTGTCACGGCTGTAGAGGCACTGGCTGGCGAACGCCTCGTTGAGCTCCCAGAGGTCGATGTCGTCGACGGTGAGCCCGTGGCGGGCCAGCAGACGAGGGACGGCGTAGACCGGACCGATGCCCATCTCATCGGGCTCGCAGCCGGCGACGGCCCATCCCTTGAACGCTCCCAGTGGCTCGATGCCGCGACGCGAGGCTTCCTCGTCGGACATCATGACCACGGCAGCGGCACCGTCACTGAGCTGGCTGGCGTTGCCGGCCGTGATGTAGTTGCCCTCGCCCCGAACCGGAGGAAGCATGGCCAGGCCCTCGAGGGTGGTGCCCGGGCGGTTGCACTCGTCGCGGTCGACGGTGACGTCGACGATGCGCTCTTCCTTGGTTTCGCGATCGACGACCTTCATCTTGGTCTCCATGGGCACGATCTCGTCGGCGAAGAGGTTCGCCTCCTGTGCGGCGGCCATGCGCATCTGCGACTCGTAGGAGTACTCGTCCTGGTACTCACGCGACACGTTGTAGCGCTCGGCCACGATGTCGGCGGTCTCGATCATCGCCATGTAGATGGCGGGGTACATGTCGGTGAGCTGGGAATCCATGTTGATGCTGCCGCCGAAACCGGGGCTGGGAATCGAAATGGACTCGACACCACCGGCGACCACGACCTCCGCGCCATCGTTCTTGATGTAGTTGGCGGCGATGGCGATGGAATTGAGCCCCGAGGAGCAGTGGCGCTGGATGGTGGAGCCGCCGGTGGTGATGGGGAGGCCGCCGAGAAGCCCGGCGAGCCGACCGAGGTTGCCGGCGCCGTGCGCGCCGTTGCCCAGGACGAAGTCCTCCACCGCTTCGGGCTCGACGCCCGACTTGGCGACGGCGTGCTTGACGGCGTGGGCGGCCATGGACATGGCTGGCGTCATGTTGAAGCCGCCGCGGGCAGCCTTCGCCAATCCGGTTCGGGCATAGGAAACGAATACTGCTTCGCGCATGGCGGAAACTCCGTGATTTCTGTGAGGAAGTTCGTAGGTCAGCCCCACACCGTAGTTGGCTGGGCGCCGCGTGGCACGTTGGCGGCGAACGAGGTGCAAGACAGCCTCAAAAGGTCGGAGGCCACACCAAAAAGGTCCGAAGACCTTGGCGTC
>JAHECQ010000347.1 GCA_024641625.1 Acidimicrobiales bacterium
CGTTTGCCGACGATCGCCACCTCGTCATCTACGGCCAGCGCACTGCAGACAACCGCATCGCCTTCGGTGGTCGGGGAGTCCCGTACCTGTTCGGATCTCGGATCGAACCGGCAACCGAGCTACGTCTCGGGGCACATCAATTGATCGCATCGACACTGTGCGAGCTCTTCCCGGTGCTGGGGGAAGCGACGATCACTCATCGCTGGGGAGGAGTGCTGGCCATTCCTCGCAACTGGATGCCGTTCGTCCGGTTCGACCCCTCCACTCGACGGGCCGAGCTCGGAGGCTACGTGGGCGAGGGCGTGGCCGGATCGAACCTCGCCGGTCGCACCCTCGCCGAACTGATCGCCGGGTTCGACACCGAGCGAACCACACTTCCGCTGGTCGGCGTGCGTTCCCGGAACTGGGAGCCCGAGCCGTTGCGATGGCTCGGGGTGCGAACCAGTCGGAGGCTTCTGGTCGGGGCCGACACCTTCGAGAACGTCACCGGGCGCGAGGCATCGTTGGCCGTGGCGGCGGCACAGCTCATGCGGAACCCCTTCGGTCCCTGATTGCTCCATCGGACGCTCGGTGGCGGGTGTCGTCGCGCTTCGTCGTGCCATTGATCCTTTCGAGGATGGCCACTACTGTGTTTCGGTTCAACGTCCCAGGCGACCGGACGTCGCCATCAGTGTGGAGCTGCCAAGTGAAGACGGGACCTCGAAGGCCCGCTCGGAAGTGGGCCCGTGGCATGCGCCGGAACCTGCGTGTCGGTGGAGGCGACCATGCCTGACACCGCTGCGGCGATACCCCAGCCGGTCATCGAGCTCCGTAGCGTGCACAAGCGCTTCGGTGACGATGTTGCGGTGCAGGACACGAGCTTCACCATCGCCCCGGGCGAGTTCTTCTCCATGCTGGGCCCTTCCGGTTGTGGCAAGACGACCACATTGCGGATGATCGCCGGTTTCGAGCAACCGACCAGCGGCGCGATCCTGCTCGAAGGTGCCGACGTCTCTGCGGTCCCGCCGTTTCGCCGAAACGTGAACACCGTCTTCCAGCACTACGCGTTGTTTCCCCACATGACGGTATGGGACAACGTTGCCTTCGGACCTCGGAGCCAGAAGGTGTCGAGGTCCGAGGTGGCCAGCCGGGTCGAGGAGTTCCTGGGAGTGGTTCGGCTCGAGGAATACGCTCACCGCAAACCGGCCCAGCTCTCGGGTGGACAACAACAGCGGGTTGCTCTGGCCAGGGCGTTGGCCTGCTCTCCTGCCGCGCTTCTTCTCGACGAACCGCTGGGTGCTCTGGATCTCAAGCTCCGCCAGACCATGCAGGCCGAACTCAAGCGGATTCAACGTGAGATCGGCATCACGTTCGTCTACGTCACCCACGATCAAGAGGAGGCGCTGACGATGAGCGATCGCATCGCCGTGATGAACGAGGGGCGAGTCGAACAAATCGCCGCCCCGACCGAGATCTACGATGACCCCGCGTCGGTGTTCGTCGCCGGGTTCATCGGCGACGCCAACTTGTTGTCGTCCACGCTCGAGGGCGGGGGCGCTGCGACCTCGGCGGGCTTCATCGAGGTCCCCGTCCTCGGCGGCTGGATGCCATCTCGCCCTCCGTCGCAGGTAGCAGCCGGGCAGGTCACGGTCATGGTTCGGCCTGATCGCATCGTGCTCTCGGCTGAGCGGCCCGACGCCCCATCGATCGAGGTCACCATTACCGATGTGGTGTTCCAGGGGTCGACGGTGAAGCTGACAGCCCGTGGGGCGAACGGCGAATCGATCTTCGCCCACCCGCAACGAACCGACCTGGCCGAGATGCCGCTTCCCGGCGACTGCTCCCACTGGAGTTGGGACGGTTCGGCCGCTCGGATTCTGATGGGAGGCCAGCCCTCGTCCGCAGACTGACCAGCCCACCCCGTCCCATCCCCTACGCCGCTCTCGACTTGTCGATCGGCGTTCCTGCTACCACCGCACTCCCTCCCCCAGGAGCACAATGTCGAACAATTCCACCTCGCAGCCCCGTCGTCCCCGCTCGACCGCGTCCAATTCGTTCCCGACCTCAGCAGCTCGTTCGGTGCTCGATCGCCGACGGTTCCTGCAAGCGCTCGGCGCGCTGGGCTTGAGCGGGCCGCTCTTGGCGGCATGTGGTGGCAGCGCCTCGGACTCCTCCAGCGAGCCGGGAGCGGTCGCCTCATCGTTTCGAGTGTCGAACTGGCCGTTCTACATGGATGAGGAAACCCTTCCGGCATTCGCAGCCGCCACCGACATCGAGGTGATCTACAGCGAGGACTTCAACGACAACGAGGAGTACTTCGCCAAGATACGCGAGCCTTTGAGTCGTAACCAGGACATCGGTGCCGACCTCATCGTGCCCACGTCATGGATGGTTCAGCGCCTGATGGGTCTGGGATGGTTGGCACAGCTCGACCTCGGCAATATCCCGAACCTGGCCAACATCGAGCCGACGTTGGCCAACCCGGCCTTCGACCCCGGACGGGCCCACAGCGTCCCCTTCGTCTCGGGCTTCACCTCGTTCGCTTACAACAAGGAGCTCACCGGCCGACCCCTGACCTCGCTGACCGAGCTCTTCGACCCGGAATGGGCGGGACAGGTGAACTTCTTCAGCGATCTCCGAGATGGCATCGGACTGGTCCTCAAGTCGATGGGTCGGAGCCTCCAGTCGGTCACCAAGGCCGATGTCGAGGCGGCGGTCGAGAAGGTTGCGAAGGCCAAGGCCGACGGGCAGATCCGTCGATTCACCGGAAACGATTACGGCGACGATCTCGTCGCCGGCAACGTCGCCGTCGGTATGGCCTACTCGGGCGATGTCGCACAGCTGAAGCTCGACAACCCGGCGCTCGAGTTCGTCTTCCCCGAGGAGGGCATGACGCAGTTCGTCGACAACATGGTGATTCCGATCACGACCGGAGCCGGGGCCAAGGCAGCGGCCGAGACGTTCATGAACTACCTCTACGACCCGGTCGTCAACGCCAGGTTGATCGCTTCGGTGCAATACATCTCGCCGGTGGTGGGCGTTGGCGAGGAGCTGGAGAAGCTGGACCCCACTCTGTCGGGGAACGTGCTGATCAACCCGCCGGCGGAGATTCGAGAGCTGGCCGAGGACTGGCGACCATTGACCGACGAAGAGGACATCGAGTTCTCCTCGCTCTACAACACCGTTGTCTCGAGCTGACCCCGACGAGCGAGCCCAGGAGGACACCAGATGGCCGGATCAGCTATCGGGGGAACGAGACAGTCGAAGGTTGCGCCGTGGCTGTTGTCGGCGCCGGCGCTGCTCTATCTGGCGGTGTTCTTCGTCTGGCCGCTGATCAGCCTGGTTCGCACCTCGCTCTCGGAGAAGTCGGGCAATCCCTTCCTGCCCGAACTGACCTTCACCTGGCATGTGGCCAACTTCAGCGAGGCATTCGACTCCTTCGGGTCCCAGCTCGGCCGTTCGTTCCTCTATGCCGGCATCGCCACCCTGGTGGCCGCGACGTTGGCCTATCCATTGGCCTACTTCATCGCGTTTCGCTCCGGGCGCTACCGGAATCTCCTGTTGGGCATGGTGGTGACACCCTTCTTCATCACCTTCCTGGTGCGAACGCTGGCGTGGAAGACGATCGTGTCCGATGGCGGGCTGGTGGTCGAAGCCATGAACGCGCTCAGCCTCGCCCCATCGGGTCGCGTCCTGAACACTCCCACCGCTGTGGTGGGCGGCCTGGTGTACAACTTCCTGCCGTTCATGATCCTCCCCATCTATGTCAGCCTGGAGAAAGTCGACTGGCGCCTGGTGGAGGCCTCCCGGGATCTGTACTCGACCTCGTGGTCGACCTTTCGTCGGGTGCTGTTCCCTCTCACGTTGCCAGGGGTGTTCGCCGGAACGTTGCTCACCTTCATCCCCGCCGCCGGTGACTTCATCAACCAGCGTTACCTGGGTGGTACCAACCAGACGATGATCGGCACCGTGATCCAGCGGCAGTTCATCGTCGAGAAGGACTTTCCCGAAGCGGCCGCACTGTCGGTGATCCTGATGCTTCTGATCCTGGCGGGTGTGTTGCTCTACGCCCGACTGCTCGGCACGGAGGAATTGGTCTGATGGCCGAGGTCGTCGCGTCCGCTGCCCGCTCCCGATCGACGAACCGGCCGATCACCTCGAAGCCTCGCGGCAAGGCACTCACGTGGCTGGCCGACAATTCGGTTCGCATCGTCGGTGGTCTGGTCGTGGCCTATCTGTTCCTCCCCGTGGTCGTCATCGTGTTGTTCTCGTTCAACAAGCCGATCGGCAAGTTCAACTTCGTGTGGAAGGGCTTCTCGCTCGAGGCATGGCGGCACCCGTTTGCCGAACCCGGTCTCGGTCAGGCCATGGTGGTCAGCCTCAAGGTTGCTGCGCTTTCCACCCTGATCGCGGTGGTGCTCGGCACGCTGATCGCCGTTGCCCTCGTGCGCTACCGGTTCAGAGGTCAGGGACTGATCGACGTGTTCCTGGTGCTCCCCCTGACCACGCCCGAGGTCGTCATGGGGTCGTCATTGCTGACGTTGTTCCTCGACCTCGACCAACCGCTCGGGTTCCGCACGATCGTCATGTCCCACATCATGTTCCAGGTCGCCTTCGTCGCTCTGACGGT
>JAHECQ010000348.1 GCA_024641625.1 Acidimicrobiales bacterium
GCGCACCATTCCGGCATTCGGGCACCTGATGCCCTCGACACGCTGCAACGCACCGACGACCAGCTCGAACGACTCCTCACCACCCTCGCCGACGCGCCACGCCCGTACTACCTCGTCGTCCTCTCCGATCACGGACAAACCCAGGGTGCGACCTTCGCACAACGGTACGGTGCCACGCTCGACCAGGTCGTGCAGGAGTTGGCCAACGGCACGGTCACCGCCCCCATCCTGGCCGAGGAAGGCTGGAACAACGTCAGCGGGCTGCTCACCGACGCTTCGGCCGACGAGTCGACGGTCGGCAAGGCGGTGAGGCGAGCGACGCGCAAGAAAACCGTAGACGGTCAAGTCGTCATCGGCCCGGCAACCGAGCAGACCATCTCGGTCGACCCCAGAGACATCGTCGTGCTGGCCTCTGGAAACCTGGGATTGATCTCCTTCGCGGACATGCCCGGCCGGGCAAGCCGCCAGCAGATCGAGCACGCCCACCCCGGGCTGATCGAAGGGCTCCGTGGCCACGAAGGCATCGGCATCATCCTCGTTCGAGACGACCACGACGGCGATCTCGCGCTGGGTCCTGATGGCGTCCACTATCTCGACACCGGCCGCATCGACGGCACCGACCCCTTGCTGGTGTTCGGACCGAACACCGCCGACCATCTCCGTCGCACGAGCAGCTTCGTCAACTGCCCCGACCTGCTGGTGAACAGCTTCTACGACCCCCAGGCAGATGAAGGCGCTGCCTTCGAGGAGCTGATCGGCTTCCACGGGGGGCTCGGCGGCCAACAGAGCCGGCCCTTCGTGCTCGCTCCCGTAGAGTTCAGCGAGCCGACACACCCGCTCATCGGCGCCCGATCCATCCACGATCTCTTCGCCACATGGATGCGTGAAGCCAACAGCGTGGGCACCAGCGACGCCGGTTGACCTCTTGTGAGGCAACTCACGCCCTAGCCGACGACGATGATCTGGTCCGAGCGATCCACGCTCGAGGTCAACGCGGGGCTCAGCACGACCCGACGTCCTCGCTCGATCGACGTGAGCCATCCGATGGCCGACAGGTTCGCGGCTTCGGACGATCGCACCACGTCCTCGAACGAGGCTGAGTCGCGTAGGCCGAGTTGCTCCGCTGACACCAGATGGAGCGAAGAACAATCGGGATCGTAGATTGCGCGGAACACAGCCTGACGCTGAGGCGAGGCAGCGAACTGGGCCATCAAATGGCTACCGATGGCGTCGCTCACCACGAAGCAGTCGAGCCCGGCCAAGTCGGCGAGGCTGACCCTGTCGGCATTCAGCAACTGCACGAGGACCTGGCAGTCAAGCCGGGACAATGCGGTCAGTTCGTTCCGGACGATCGCCAGATCGATCAGCGTACGTCCGTCCGCCTCGGCGCCAGGGAGAGCATCGCTGTAGGCGAGCAGCACGATGGCGGAGAACTCGGTTTCACGCAGGGACCCACTGGGATCCGAAGCTGAATGGCAGCTGAGATCCAGGTTGGTCGTTGCCGGCAGGCGGATGGCATCGAGCGACATGATGGCTTCGTCGTGGACGATCACCACGTTCGATCCGGGGGCGGCGAACCTGTCGAACTCGGCGAGCAGTTGCAGCCCGAGGCCGTTCCAACCGATGATCAGCAGGCGCACCAGCGGTGGTTCGGTGTCGAATTGGATTGTGGCCTCCGAGTTCGGGCCTCGGCGCGGGAGTCCGGGCGTGATTGCGGCGGAGTCCGGCGCGACAGCGACTATTCGATCACCTTGTCGAATGGATGTGGCCTTCGGGGGATTGAGTCGGAGCGCGCCATCGGCCCCGATCAATCCGATCGTGCGGGCCACATCGAACGCGAGCGCCGCATCACCGTACGAGCCACCCACCAACTCGGGTACCTCCTTCACGTGGACACCTGGCGAGGCCGAGTCGATGAGTTCCTCGACCACCTCACCAATTCCGGCTTGCCGGAGCACCAGTGACACCATGCGAGCCGCCGACTCGGCCACGATCACGGGATGCAGGTTGGGTCCGGTCACCCTCAGAAGCTTCTCCCTGGTCTGGACGTCTCCCACCTCGGCGACGATGGGTATCCGTTCGAAACCAATCGCCCTGCCGACATTGAACACGGTCGTGACGACGTCTGACTGGGCGTCCTCATCATCAACGAGCACGATGACAGCCCGTGCCTCGTAGATGTTGGCGATCTCCAGGCTGGAAACAAGCTGAGGATCGCCAGATCGGAAGATGAGACGCTGACCGAGTGAGGGATCGAGCTCGGCACGCATGTCCTGATCCATCTCGGAGGCGTCGTGGTCGGCAAGTACCACTACGGCCGCCGACCGGTCACTCTTCGTCAGCTGATCGATGATGACGCGCAGACGCGGTGACCATCCCAGAACAACGAAGTGGCCGGACTCCGCCACGAGGCTTCGGCCCCGCCGCAATCCCTCCACGCGCTGTTCGATGCCGCTGGCGATCAGACCGATCAGCGTGCCGGCGATCAAGAGACCCGTGATCGTCACGATCAGGGCCAAGATTCGACGCCCCCAGCCGACATCGCCGGCCATCGTGCCCGGATCGATGACCCGCAAGAACGACTGCCAGACGTCCTCGGCCATCGGCGCGTCTTCGTTGCCGGTGAAGCTGACAGGGAACACGGTCAGGAGTGCGGCGCTGCCGGCCACCACCAGCAACGTGATCAGACCCAGCCACAGAAGAACGACCCAGGTCCCCCGGGCCAAGAGCCGATCCAACCGATACCGGATTCGATTCCGCAGTGACCGAACAGCGCGTTTCCCCGGTCTGTCGGGCGCTGCCTTCTTTCCGGTGACCGGGAACTCTGTCATCTGATCGCCACGGGATACAGCAGCGCCTCCACGAAATTGATGATGTCGCGTCGGGCGGCAACCGTCCAAGTGGATCGCCGGTCGATTCGACCTCGAGGTGGTCTCACGTGTCCATGAGCTCCCACTTCGGGCATTTGGGCCTGATCGTGGATCCCTGCACTCCTCCTCATCCAAGCGAGTGGGGCATCTGGTGACGCCCGCCGCGCTGCTGGTCGGCAGGAGCCCAAAGCTGCGACACTGAGTACATGCCCGACGAGCCCGCCCAGGACGATGATGCCGAACCTCAGCGACACGACCATCATCACCACGGACACGGTCACCGACATCACGGGCACGAGAACGATCAGGGGATCACGGGCGCGCTTCGGTACATCCGTCTGCTCCCGTTGATGTGGCGATCACCGATCAACGATGCCGTTGTCGATCTCGTCCGCCCCGAGGCACACGAACAGGTGGTCGACATCGGTGCGGGAATGGGCGCGGGTGTGATGCGCGCCGCAACGAGTGGCGCCCAGGTCATCGCCATCGAGCCCACGCCGTTCATGCGTCGGGTCCTGCGGATGCGTCGCGTCCTCAACCGACACCGCACCAACGTCAACGTGGCCGACGGCGCGGCAGAGCGGATTCCGGTCGATGATCGGAGCATCGACGCGATCTGGGCGGTGAACACGATGCACCATTGGGTCGACATCGAACGCGGTGTGGCCGAGATCGCTCGTACGCTTCGACCCAGCGGCCGGGTGCTTCTCGTCGATGAGGTGTTCACCGACCCGTCGCACCCCGACCACCAACGCTTCGGCACCGACCACGGCCCCGAGCACCACGGTTTCACAATGGTCGATGCCGGCCGGATGGGGACGTTGCTCCGGGCGGCCGGGCTCACCGACGTCGACGCATCGAATGCTCGCATCGCCGGTCGGCCGGTCATTCGCATCGCAGCACGCGGTCCCCGCGGGTCAATCGCTGACCACCCCGTCGATTGAGACGAGTGCATCGAACGCAGTGGGTAGCGTCGCCGGGCCGGCGCAGCTGCTTGGACCCCGCTGGGGCGCTGATGTCGGCTCGACTGGGTGTGGATCGACGGATTCTCATGGAATCCTCATGCGACTCCCATCCACGTCCGCGGGTTCAGTTGTAGGTTTCGTTCCAGTAGCCGTCGGGAAGGGGAGTGTCATGAGAGTGCTGGTGGTGACGTTCGGATTCGAAGGGATGTCGGCCGAGGAGTTGGCTGCGGTGTCCGAGGAGTTGGCTCCTCAGTTCGCCGCGATTCCCGGCTGTTTGGAGAAGACGTGGTTGTTGGACCGTGGAGCCCGCCGGTGCGGTGGGGTGTACAAGTTCGCAGACGAGGCGTCACTGCGCGCCTATCAGGGCTCGGAGCTGTGGGCAGGCGTGGAGGCGAATGCTGCGTTCAGCGACTTTTCGGTCGCGGTGTACGAGGTGATGGAGTCCGCCACCGCGATCACCGGGGGTTTGTCGTCGGAGGCGTTGGCCGGCTGAAGGAGCCGTGGGGGTGGTCATGGAGAGTTTCGATACCGGAGTGGGTGTGAGCCGGTTGGTGGGGCGCGACCGCGAACTCGAGCAGCTCAGCGATGCATTGCGCTCACCCGGTCGCCGTGTGGTCGCAGTGGGTGGCGTTGGCGGTATCGGCAAGTCGGCGTTGGCGGCGTCATTCTGTGCGGGTGCCCGCAACTCCGGGACGTCGGTGGTGCGGATCGACGGTCGGGATGTCGAACCGACGCCGGGAGGGGTTCTGGAGGCGATAGCTGTTGCGTCCGGGG
>JAHECQ010000349.1 GCA_024641625.1 Acidimicrobiales bacterium
ACCAACGGTGTGGCGGCGTGGTCGGGAGGCGTCGATGAGGAGGGGAGTGAAGCGTTGAACCCATCGGTGGATGGGGACGTGGTCTACCTCGATCCCACGTTCGACGAGGAGTTCTTCGACGTCTCGATACGAGAGTCCGTAGCGGAGGTACCAGCGCACAGCGAGCATGATCACCTCAGGCGGAAACCGGTAGCCGGCGAACGCTGACCGATCCACTGGCAGCGACTTCTGGTGGCGGTGGCTCATTCGGACACGATCGCCAATCACCGGGACGATCCCCCAACGCAACAGTCCGCCGGTTGGCGGTCAAGTCCGAGGAAGGTTGGTGGATGGCGAGGTCAGTTGTGTTCGGATCGTGCGGCGAAGAGGAAGCTGGCGATGGTGTCGTCGACGTCCAGGGTTCGGCCCTTGACTCGTGCAGCGGCTATCGCTTCGGGGTCGAGGGCATCTCTCACCCGGTTCCGTAAGTGAAAATAGAGCGCGAGATTCGGGCCGCCGGACAAGGGAACGGGGTTGGATCGGATGGCTTCGATGAGCGCAGCGCAGTCGGCGTAGCGGCCGTCGTTCGCGGCGAAGATGGCGGGTAGGAGCAGCCAGTCCGGGCGGGTCGCCCCGACGCGGCTCGCTTGTTCGATTTCATGCGCCGCTCGCATCAGTGATTGGGCGCGGGTGAGGTCGCCTTGTTGGGCGGCGACCAGGGCACGATTGAACGGGCTGTACCAGGGGAGGGGAAGGGCAAGTCGGTCGTGGATCGCGATGTACTGGTCAGCGGCCCACGACGCAAGTTCGACGTCGCCGACGACTAACGCGGCGCCGAGCATGGAGGAGTAACTGCCGAGCAAACCGACGCCGATCAGGTCGTGGCGCGGTTCGTAGCTGCGGACCTGGTCGACGATCAGTCGGTGATCGGACCATTGGTATTGAGGACTGTGAACGAGGAACGAATTCACCAACTCCTGGACGAGCGTCGAACCACAGGCCGCGGCGGCCGCCGTCGCTTCCGGGTAGTTCCGGTCCCAGGTGGCCCGGTCACCGCGGTAGAAGGTGGCGAAGATGAGCGCCTGGGCGAGGGCGAACGGGTCGTTGGCCTCCCGTGCCGCGGTAATGGCCCGGTCGCTGATCTCGAGAACGCCGGCCGGTTCGGGTTTGAACGCCCAGAACAGCCACGCTTGGGCGGCGAGCAAGCGGGCTTTGGCGACCGCCGAGATGTCCTGCGCGAGGAGTAGGTCGGCGATGTCGATGAGTTCAGCGCCATTGGCCGCAGGAATCGAGAAGTTGTTCACTGACCCTGCGATGACGAGGGACGCAGCGGCCTCATATTGACCGGTGGTGAGTGCCCAATCGATCGCAGCCCGAATGTTGCTGTTGTCACGTCGATACTGGGCGATGTGGGCCATCGACAGCATGTGCACGTCGAGCCCTTCTTGTTCGATCCGATTGGCATAGAAGCCGAGATGACGGTTCCGGAACTGGTCGGCCTCGCCTCGCTCGACCAGCTTCTGTTGGGCATATAAACGCACGGTCTCCAGCATCCGGTAGGAAGACCCCACCATGCTGTCGTCGAGGCGCTGCACCAGGCTCTTGTGAACCAGGGACCCCAACGCAGCAGTCAGCGATCCATCACTCACCTCAATGCAGATTGCCTCCGATGCGGCCAGATCCCACGGACCGGTGAACACGGCCAAGCGAGCGAGCAAGGCCTGCTCGGGTGGGGTGAGTAACTCCCAGGACCAGTCCATCACCGCCTGGAGGGTCTGCTGGCGTTGGCGGCGGCGACCACGGCCGCCGCTCAACAGGTCGAACCGTTGATCCAGACGGGACTGCAGGTCCGACGGCGACAGGTGCGCCAATTGGGCGGCCGCCAACTCGATAGCCAACGGAATCCCGTCGAGCCGTTTGCATATCTGTGCGAGCACGTGCTGTTGCTCACCGGTTCGAGACAACTCGACACCAGCTGCTTCGGCCCGACCGATGAGCAACTCGACAGCGGGACCACCGTCAGCATCGTCATCGACCCGCAGAGACGACACCCGAAGCGTTCGTTCCCCGTCCACCTCCAAGTCCTCGCGACTGGTGACCAGCAGCTTCGAATCGCCATCTCGATCGAGGACCTTGTCGACGAACTCGGCCACATCGTCGATGAGGTGCTCGCAATTATCCAGAATGATCAACACTCGGCGCAGGCGCAAGAACTCCAACACCTGGTCCTCGACCCGTCCTCCTCCCTGGAGCCCTATCGCATCGGCCACCGACGCTGGGACCTGCTCGCCCGAACCCAATGGGGTCAAGTCAACGAAGAACGCGCCGTCAGCGAAACTCTCGACCGCGCCCGCTGCCGCCAAAGCCAGGCGGGTCTTGCCCACGCCACCGATACCCGTCAAGGTCACCAAACGGGAATCCGCCAGCAACTCCAGCACGCGGGCGATGTCAGCGTCTCGACCCACCAACGGTGTCCGCTGCACCGGCAAGTTGTTGCGGACCATGCTCAGAGTCCGCAACGGGGGAAACGCCGCGTTTGACACATCCAGTTGGAGAATCCGTTCCGGTTCCCCCAGATCCTTCAGCCGATGTTCACCCAACTCGATGAGATCGACGCCGACCACACCGGCGGTGACCGACGACACCAAAACCTGTCCCCCATGACCCGCCGACATGATCCGGGCAGCTTTGTTGACGGCCGGCCCGAAGTAGTCACCGTCGCGTTCTTGTGCCTCGCCGGTGTGGACCCCCATCCGGACCCGTATCTCAGCGCCTTCGGGCCATGAGGCGTCGGCCAGTGCCTTCTGCGCGTTCTGTGCGGCCTCAAGGGCGTCGCCCGCCCGGGTGAACGCAGCCGCGAACGCGTCACCCGCCGTGGAGAACACGTACCCGCCGTTGCTTTCGATCGCCGAACGCAAGATCACATCGTGCTGTTCGAGCGCGACCTGCATCCCGACTCGGTGCTCTTCCCACCGGCGCGTCGAACCCTCGATGTCAGTGAACAGGAACGTCACCGTCCCCGTCGGTCGCTCAACCATGTCCAGAGGATCGCACACCATCCGACAACGACGCCTCCCAAGACCGAACGAGGCCGCCAGGGGTCCCCCTCACGGTGTCTTGCAGTCCGTTGAGCAGCGGATAGTTCGGGTGACCGTCCAGGAAATCCGTGTGATGCGCCGTGGTACTCAGGGGTTTTGCTCCAACGATTGCTCCAAGGTTTCGGCGGGTGTGATCGGTGTCCGCAGGTGGGTCACGAATGTGGGTAGTAGGGCGGCGAGGCGGTCGAGGAGTTGGTCGACGGTGGTCGGTGGTTGGCGTCGACGTGCGGCGACTGCGCCGAGCGCGTGTCGGACTCCGGTGGGGTCGGTGGTGGCGATGAACGTGGCGAACTGGTCTGGGCTGATGGCTTCGATGCCGTGTTCACGGCATGCCTTGTCGGGGAAGTCTCGGAGGTTGTTGGTGACGACGCGGCTCGCTCCGACATGGACGGCGAGCGCGAGGACGTGTCGGTCTTTGGGGTGGTTGGTCATGGAGTCGACGAGTTCGGGTGGTGCTTCGTCGAGTGCTGTGGGCAGGGCGGCGTTCATGCGGCCGATCCGGTAGTCGATCGCTCGTGGGTCGAGGTCGGGCCGTAGGGCCAAGTTCCGTCGCACTTCTTCGAGGATGGTGGGGGACCAGTGAAGCCGGGCCAGCCGCTGGGTCCCGAACGTCAAGAACAGGTCGGTGAGCTCGATCGCGTACAGGACGTTGGCGTCGAGTGCGACGATTGGGGTAGGCACAGTCAGCTAGTTCAGTTGTAGAGCCCGTGTTCTTCGGCTTGTGCGGTGAGGTCGTCGAGGGCTTGTTGGGCGGCGGTGTCTTGTTGGTCCCTGTACGCGAGGACATCGACAAGGCGGAGCCTGCGATGCGTGCCGACCATGTGGAACGCCATGGCGCCGTGCTCGCAGAGTTTGATGAGGTGCGGTCGGCTGACGTTGAGCAGTTCGGCGGCCTCGACGGTGGTGAGATCGGTGTGCATCGCCGCGACCGAGACCCCGTTGCCGGCCTGGAGTTGGCGGACGACTGCAATGAGCATCTCGACCAGCTCAGCCGGCACGTCCACGGTGTCGCCGTCAGCGCCGACCAGTTTGGCGGCGTTCGCTCCGCTGATCGAGCGGGCGAGTGCCTGTTCGATGATGATCAGGTCGCGGGCCTCGATGGAGTCTGGGCGGATCTCTGCGGCGATCGACATGCTGTTATCGTATGTCTCAAGTGAAATATGTGCAACGGCCGCTTAGCGGCTGTTGGTGCCGGCATCGTGCCGATTCCGAGCGACCTGCGGGGCAGCCCTGGATCCTTCGCAGCGCTGACGGGGCAGACCCGCCTGCACGCCCCAGGCGTCGGTGCCTCGCCCGACCCCTGACAGACAGGTACGGCCAGCAATCGGGGGCCAGCAGGATTTTCTTGCCGATCGTGTCGCGTTTGGCGGCTGGGGACCGCCTTCCCTGTGCATGATGAGAAGCTGTCGAGCACCGACGTCACGCAGACCACAGTTCGACGGAGTTTTGCTCCAACCATTGCTCCTCTACTAGTTGGAGAAGCGTCTGGCTGGGTCCGGGGGGGCGATCGTAGGCCGCTGACCTGGACTTT
>JAHECQ010000350.1 GCA_024641625.1 Acidimicrobiales bacterium
CGCCGCATGCTCATGCCAAGATCGTGTCGATCGACACCACCGAGGCCGAGGCCATGCCAGGGGTCAAGGCCGTCATCACCGGCGTCGACTTCCCCGAGGCTGCCGGCCGTGACAAGGACATGGTGAGCAACGTCATCGCCCGCGACAAGGTCCTGTACGAAGGCCATGTGGTGGCCGCGGTCGCCGCCACCAGTCGTTCGCTCGCTCGTGCCGCGCTGGGGACCATCAAGGTCACCTACGAGGCGCTGCCCCATGTCCTCAACGTCGATCAGGCCATGGCCCCCGATGCCCCGTTGCTGCACGAGGGCATGATCACCAAGGGGGCCGATCCGGCCCCGACCGAACCGTCCAATGTGGCCAGCCGCGTGGTGTATCAGGGTGGCGACCTCGACAAGGGGTTCGCCGAGGCCGACGTCATCGTGGAGCACGTCTTCACCACCAAGCCGGTGCATCAGGGCTACATCGAACCGCATGCTGCGGTGGCCGACACCACGCCCGATGGTCGTTCGACCGTGTGGTGCTCGTCGCAGGGGCACTTCGCCATGCGTACCTACAGTGCCCAGGTACTGGGCTGGGAGCCGTCGCGCATCAAGGTCATTCCTGCCGAGATCGGCGGCGGGTTCGGCGGCAAGACCGTCATCTACCTCGAACCACTCGCGGTGAAGTTGTCACAGAAGGCCGGCCGACCGGTGAAGATCGTCATGAATCGCGACGAGGTCTTCAAGGCCACCGGACCCACCTCCGGGAGTCGCATGACGGCCAAGATCGGCGCGACCAAGGACGGCAGGGTCACTGCGGCCGAGGTGCACCTCTGGTTCGAAGCGGGGGCCTACGCCGGATCACCGGTGGGCGCGGCGGCGATGTGTTGCCTGGCCCCCTACAAGCTCGAGAACTTCCTCATCGAGGGCTTCGACGTGGTGGTCAACAAGCCCAAGGTTGCGGCCTACCGCGCTCCTGGCGCGCCGATTTCGGGGTTCGCCGTCGAGAGCCTGATGGACGAACTGGCCAAGGGCATCGGGATGGACCCGATCGACTTCCGTCTGGCCAATGCCGTCTCCGAGGGCGACACTGCCACCTACGGTCCCAAGTTCCCGGTCATCGGCTTCAAGGAGACCCTCCAGGCGATCAAGGATCATCCGAACTACACCGAACCACTCGGTCCGAACCAGGGGCGTGGTATCGCTTCGGGGTTCTGGTTCAACGCCGGGATGAACTCATCGGCCACGGTCCACATCAACGAGGACGGCACGGCCAACGTCATCACCGGGTCGCCTGACATCGGCGGAAGCCGGGCCTCGATGGCACTGATGGCCGCCGAGGAGCTCGGCATCGACATGGTGCGCATCAGCCCGAACGTCGCCGACACCACCGCCGTCGGGTTCAACGACGTCACCGGAGGTAGCCGTACCACCCTCGCCACTGGCGGTGCCGTGGTCAATGCATGCCGAATGATCATCGAGGATCTCCGGGCCCGGGCGGCCAAGCAGTGGGATGTCGACGTCGACCAAGTCGAGTGGGTCGATGGGCAAGCGCAGCTGAAGGACGGCTCGCAACCGCCGATCTCGCTGGCCGACATCGCCAAGGGTTGGGCTCGCACCGGTGGCCCCATTTCGGCCACTGCCTCCTTGAATGCTCGAGGCGTCGGTGCCGGTTTCTCGACCCAGATGTGCGACCTCGAGGTCGATCCCGAGACCGGTGTGGTCACGATCGTGCGGTACACCACGGCCCAGGACGCGGGGCGGGCCATCCACCCCAGCTACGTCGAGGGTCAGTTCCAGGGCGGCGTCGTCCAGGGCATCGGTTGGGCGCTGAACGAGGAGTACGTCCACAGTGCCGACGGCACGATGGAGAACGCGAGTTTCCTCGACTACCGCATGCCGGTGGCCTCGGACATGCCGATGATCGACACCATCATCGTCGAGGTGCCCAATCCTGGGCATCCCTACGGGGTGCGCGGCGTGGGCGAAGTGGGCATCGTCCCACCTCTGGCCGCAGTGGCCAACGCCGTCGACAGTGCGACCGGCAAGCGCCTCTGTGACCTCCCGTTGACGCCGATGCGCATCCTCGATGCGATGCTGGACGACTGATCGGGCCTGACCCGAGGGGGCCGAGGACAACAGCATGGTCAAGGTCCATTTCTCGGCTGAGCTTCGTCGCCTGACCGGCGGTGTCGCCGACCTCGAGGTCGACGCATCGTCGGTCCGTAAGCTCATCGCCGTCCTCGATCAGCGGTTCCCGGGTATCGGGAATCGGCTGACCGAGGGGACCTCGGTGGCGATCAATGGCGAGATCATCGCCGACGCCCATTTCGAGCCGCTGCCCGATGGTTCCGAGGTGCACTTCATCGAGACACTCAAAGGTGGCTGATCACCCATGGCCTTGGTTCGATGGATCACCGAGATGGGAATGGGTGCCGACGTGCACGGTGGTGATTACACCAAGGCGGCCAAGCGGGCCGTTTCGGATGCGCTTCGACACAGCAGTCTCAGTTTTTGGGGCCCGACCGGCAAGAAACCGGCGGACATGCACGTCGAGGTCGTGCTCGGTGCAGCCCGTCCCGAGATGATCGATGTGGTAGCGGTGGCCGCCGAGGTGCCCTATGGCACGGTCACGGTGCGGACCCAGCCGGGCGGGCTCGACATACCGGCGCCGGCCGGCGATGACCCACTGGTGTTGGTGAACGCGGCGGTCCTCGTCAGCTTCGACGACGGGGTCTGACCGGCGCCGGACTCCGGCCACGGTCGCCGCGGCGTCGGTGACCGGCACTCGAGGTGCTGGGTCGTGGCGCCGGGCTTGCGGAACGGAGCAGCGGGGGCTGAACTGCTCGCATGAAGATCTCGTGTGCCTTTCCCCCGGTTCCCCGGACGCCCGATCACATCGTGTTGGCCGAGGAGCTCGGCTACGAAGTGGCCTGGGTGTACGACACGCCGGCGCTGCAGCTCGACGTGTGGATGACCCTCGCCCTGGCCGGCGTCCGCACCGAGCGAATCGTGTTGGGTCCTGGGGTGTTGATCCCGTCGTTGCGTCACCCGATGGTGACCGCATCGGCCATTGCCACGCTGGTGGGGCTGGTCGGTCCCGAGCGGGTGGTCGTCGGTGCCGGAACTGGGTTCACCGGCCGTCGAGCCATGGGTCAGAAGCCGCTGAGCTGGAAGAACTTCCCGTCGATGGTCGCCACCGTGCAGGCGTTGCTGCGAGGCGAGACCGTGGAGGTGGAAGGCAAGATGGTGAAGATGCTGCATTGGCCCGGTCAGGCAGTGGATCGGCCCATCGAGGTCCCGTGGGTGGTCGGCGTCAATGGGCCACGTGGTCTGGGGGCGGCGAAGGCGATGGGTGCCGGCGTGTTCACGTCGCGCCCGAGGCCCGACGCGGACTACGGCGGCATCAGGGACGTCGTCCTCCTCGGATTCGGAACCGTGTTCGACCAGGGAGAGGACGCCGGCTCCGCGCGCGTGATCGACACCGTGGGTCCGGGCGTGTCGGTGGCCTATCACGCCTTCCTCGAACAGAGCGACGCCCGTTTGTCGAGCCTGCCCAACGCCGAGAAGTTCGTCGAGTTGGCCGAGGCCATCCCCGCCGAAGTGCGACATCTGGCACTCCATACCGGTCACCTGACGCAGCTCAATGACATCGATCGGGCGATCATCACCCCGGAGGCGATCGGCGTGGCACCGCTCGCTGGGCCGGCGTCCGAGCTCCCGGGGCGCTTGGAGGCCCTGGCCGCCCAGGGCATCACCGAAGTTGCGTTCCAGCCGATGGGGGACATCGAGCGCGAGCTTCGGGTGTTCGCTGCCGCGGCAGGTCTGTGAGAGGACGCACCAACCTTCGCTCGTCGGCCCAACGACACGCCGCCGTCGGGGCGGAGACCACGGTTCAGGGAGCCGATTCCGTCGACCCGGCGAGGCGCGGCGGCATCACGTTGATCGACATGTCGGCCATGTTCGTCTCGGCCCTGGCCATTGGTGTTGCCGTCGCGCCGCTGATGGCCGAGGCCGGAACGTCCAATCTCGTGGTGATGTTGGCGGCGTCCCTTGCCTGGTCGGGCACCGGGATGGTCGCCTACGCCTCGGTCATCATGGCCGGCGGATCGATGGTGCCGGCCTTGGTGGCGGCCATGCTGGTCAGCTCGCGGTTCGCGCTGTTGGCCATGAGCCTCAAGGACCGATGGAGGGCGGGCATCTGGGAACGGATCGGCATGTATCACACCGCCTCGGAAGTTGCAGTTGCCTCCGCCATCGATCAGGGCCGGGAGATCGGACCGCACGCGGCGCGTCGGGTCTTCTGGCAACTCGTCGTATCGATGGTCAGCGGATGGATACTCGGTTCTGCCCTCGGACTGACGATCGGGAACTTCATCGAGGACACGCGGGCGTTCGGTCTCGACGCGGTCTTTCCTGCATCGTTCATCGGTGCAGTGGTCAACGGTCTGACCAAGCGGGATTCTGCGGTGGCCGTCATCGGTGGTGCGGGAGCGGCGCTTGCCCTGACACCGGTCCTGCCCGCAGGTCTACCGGTGCTCATCGCAGCCGGAGCGGCCTTCGTGGCGGTTGCGGTTCCTCCGGTGGTCTCGCGGTGACGTGGCTCGGCCTGGTCCTCTTC
>JAHECQ010000351.1 GCA_024641625.1 Acidimicrobiales bacterium
TTCCAAGAGTTCATGATCATGCCCATCGGGGCGGCCTCGTTCTCCGAAGGACTCCGCTGGGGTGTCGAGACCTACCACGCGCTCAAGAAGGTGTTGACCCAGCGGGGACTCTCCACCGGTATCGGTGACGAGGGTGGGTTCGCCCCCGACCTCGCCTCGAACGAAGCCGCGTTGGAACTGCTGGTCCAAGCGATCGAACTCACCGGCCTCACGCCGGGCTCCGACGTTGCCTTGGCCATGGATGTGGCCTCGACCGAATTCTTCAGCGGTGGCATGTACCGGCTGGCAGGCGAGGGACGAGAGCTCCCGCCCGAAGGCATGGTCGAGCTGCTGGCCGATCTCGTGGAGCGGTACCCGATCGTCTCGATCGAGGACGGAATGTCCGAGGAGGACTGGGATGGGTGGGCCTCCCTCACCCGGTCGATCGGTGCGCGTTGTCAGTTGGTCGGCGATGATCTGTTCGTCACCAACACCGAACGACTGGGTCGCGGCATAGCCGACGGCGTCGCCAACTCGATCCTGGTCAAGGTCAACCAGATCGGCTCGCTCACCGAGACCCTCGACGCGGTCTCGATGGCGACCTCGGCCCAGTACTCGGCTGTCATGTCGCACCGGTCGGGTGAGACCGAGGACACCACCATTGCCGACCTCGCCGTTGCCACCAATTGCGGCCAGATCAAGACCGGTGCCCCGGCCCGAAGTGATCGTGTGGCCAAGTACAACCAGCTGCTCAGGATCGAGGACGAACTCGGCGAGTCGGCTCGCTATGCCGGTGCGAGTCGACTCTCGCGGCGGGGTTCGTGAGAAACGGCTCGGTGAGGGCCCGATTGGGGTCCCTCGCGCCGCCGGCGGCGATGTGCCTCGTCGCCGTGGCGATCATCGCAGGCCTGGCGCTGTTGCCCATCCGGACCTGGATGGGTCAGCGTGCCACCATGGCCGAGGCCGAGAGCGAGCTCAGTCGCACCCAGGGCGAGATCGAGCAGCTGAATGCGCGTCTCGCGTTGATCGAGACCGATGCCGAGATCGAACGGCTGGCGCGGGAGAACTTCGATCTGGTCTTCCCGGGGGAGGAGAGCTATCGGATCCTCCCGGCCCCCGGCTCGGACTGAGAATGTCCAGCGAGCGTGTGAGAGTTCGGAAAATCGTGTAAGAATCTCCCCAGCGAGTTCGCAGATTACAGATTGGGGAATCCGTGGAGATAGCGGTCGAGGTGAACGGCACGACGTACAAGAGCGACGTCGAGCCCCGCACCCTGCTGGTGCACTACATCCGTGACGTTGTCGGCTTGACCGGGACGAACATCGGCTGCGATACCTCCTCTTGCGGTGCCTGCACGGTGCACCTCAACGGGGAGGCAATCAAGTCTTGCACCATGCTGGCGGTCCAGGCCGACGGGCAGAAGCTCACCACCATCGAAGGACTGGCCGAGGGCGACGAACTGCATCCGATGCAGCAGGCCTTCATGGAGTGCCACGCGCTGCAGTGCGGCTACTGCACACCGGGCATGGTCATGGCGTCGGTGTCCTTCCTCGAGGAGAACCCGGACCCGTCCGAGGCCGAGGTCCGCGAAGGGCTCGAAGGCAACCTGTGCCGTTGCACCGGCTATCACAACATCGTCAAGGCCGTCCTCACCGCCGCCGGAGGTTCGAAGTGATTCCCGTCGCATTCGACTACAAGCGAGCTGCCTCGGCCGATGAAGCGCTCGCTCTGCTCGCCGAGTACGGCGACGACGCCAAGCTCATGGCCGGGGGCCACTCGCTCCTGCCCATGATGAAGCTGCGCCTTGCGTACCCCGCGGTCATCATCGATATCGGTCGCCTCTCCGATCTTTCCTACATCAAGGACGCCGGCGACCACCTGGCCATCGGTGCCCTCACTCGCCATCGCGATGTCGAGATCTCCGATGTCGTCACCCAGCATGCGCCCCTGCTCGCCCACGCGACCAGCAAGGTCGGCGATCCCCAGGTTCGTCATCGTGGCACCATCGGCGGCTCGCTGGCTCACGCCGACGCTGCCGCCGACCACCCTTCGGTGTTGCTCGCCACCGGTGGTTCGGTCATCGCCAGGGGCCCCAACGGTGAGCGGGAGATTGCCGGTGCGGACTTGTTCGCCGGCTTCCTCGAGTCCAGCCTGGCCGCTGATGAAATGGTCACCGAAGTGCGCATCCCCAAGCACACCGGTGCCGGTTGGAGCTTCCAGAAGTTCAATCGCCGGGCGCAGGACTGGGCCATCGTGGGCGCCACCGTCCAGCAGGTGAATGGTTCTGCCCAGGTCTCCTTGGTCAACATGCACCCCACGCCCATTCGTGCGACCGCTGTCGAAGCTGCCCTGGCCGGCGGCGCCTCGGCAGCTGAGGCCGCCGAGCAGGCCCACGTGGGCGCGGAGCCCTCCAGCGATCTGAACGCCAGCGTGGAGTACCGCCAGCATCTTGCACGGGTCCTGACCCGGCGGGCACTGCTGGAAGCCGGCATCGCCTGAGAAGCAGGGTCGTCCCCTGAATCGCATCGTTTCACTGCTGCCATCGGCCACGGAGATCCTCTGGTTCCTCGGACTCGGGGAATCCGTGGTCGGTGTCACTTTTGAGTGCAACGTGCCACCAGAAGCGTCGGAGCGTCCGCACGTGACCGACACGATTGTTCCGGCCGGCGCATCGCCCGGGGAGATCGATGCCATCATCCGCCAGGCCATGGCTGCGGGAACCGAGCTCTACCACCTCGATCGAGAGCTCCTGGTTTCACTTGCCCCGGATCTGATCGTGTCCCAGGACCTCTGTCGAGTCTGCGCGCTGCCGTCGGGTGATGTCGAGGCGGCGGTCGCCGAGCTGGGCTGTGGCGGTTCGGTGCACAGCTATGACCCCATGACATTGCCTGCGGTCCTCGACGAGATGGTCGCCCTGGGGCGCGCCGCGGGCGCCACCGAGGACCAACTGGTTCGCGTCGATGCGCTCCGACAACGACTCGACTCGGTTCGCCGGGCGGTCGCCGGGCGGCCTCGTCCTCGAGTGCTGTTACTGGAATGGATCGATCCACCGTTCACAGCCGGTCATTGGATTCCCGACCAGATCGCAGTCGCAGGAGGCGAGGCAGTGCTCGCCCATCCCGGAGGACGTTCCTCGGCCACCAGCTGGGAAACCGTGGCCACGAGTGGTGCCGAGGTGCTGCTGGTGGCGCCTTGCGGATTCGGTATCGAGGCGGCCGAAGCTCAGCTGCGTGCGGTGCTCGAGCGACCCGAGCTGGCGCAGCTTCCGGCAGTGAGGAACGGGCGCGTCCACGCCATCGATGGTGACTCCTATGTCGTGCGGCCCGGACCGAGGCTGGTCGATGGCGTCGAAGCGATGGCTGACCTGCTGCACCCGGGCGCACGGCGGGCGAGCCGGTAGCCTGGGGTAATGAAGGAAATCCTGAAGGATCTCGATCGCTGGAACCGTCAAGGCAAGCGGATTGCCTTGGCCCGGGTCGTGGACATCGAGGGATCCGGTCCGCGCCTGCCAGGAGCAGCCATGGCGGTGAACGAGGACGGCGAGGTTGCCGGGTCGGTCAGCGGCGGGTGTGTCGAAGGTGCCGTGGTCACCGAAGCCCTACAATGCCTCGCCGATGGTTCGCGACGAATCGTCACCTTCGGATACAGCGACGACGAGGCCTTCGCCGTCGGCCTCACCTGCGGGGGCACCATCCATCTCTTTCTCGAACCCCTCGACTGGTGAACGACGTGCCTGCATCAGATTCTGGTTTGTTCCCTGTCCTCCGGGCAGCCATCTCCGCCGAGGAGCCCGTTGCCCTGGCCACGGTCGTGGCCCTGGCCGACGATGCCGTCGGCGTGACGATGGGTGGCAAGCTCCTCCTGCGGCCGGGCAGCGACACGCTCGGTTCGTTGGGCAACGCCGATCTCGATCGCGTCGTCGAGCGTGACCTGCTCGGTGAACTGGCATCGGGGTCCTCGGGAGTGCGTCACTACGGTTCCCAGGGTGAAGCCCGTCAGGAGACCGTGTCGGTCTTCCTCGAGTCCTTCGCGCCTCCACCCCAGATGTTGATCTTCGGGGCCGTCGACTTCACTGCGGCATTGTCCCGGGTGGCCAAAGTGCTGGGCTATCGGGTCACCGTCTGTGATGCCCGTCCTGTGTTCGCCACCAAGCAACGTTTCCCCTATGCCGATGAGGTGGTGGTCGACTGGCCGCACCGATTGCTCCAGAAGGTCGGGCCTTCGCTCGGGTTCCGCGACGCCATCTGTGTCCTCACGCACGACCCCAAGTTCGACGTGCCCGCCGTGATCGAGGCGCTCAAGACCGACGCCGGCTACCTGGGCGCAATGGGATCGCGTCGAACCACCGACGACCGCAACAAGCGCCTCCACGATGAAGGGGTCACCGAGGAGGAACTGGCGCGTCTCATGGCCCCGATCGGGCTCGACATCGGTGCCCGTACCCCGGAGGAAACGGCCATCTCGATCATGGGCGAGATCATCGCTCGTCGCTCGGGGCGCCTGGCTCCGTCGTTGCGTGATTCCGAGGGCGATATTCACCGCTCCTGAGCGTGCGCCTCTCGAGCGGGGCCGCAGTTAGGGTGGTGCCGTGACCGTCGCTGC
>JAHECQ010000352.1 GCA_024641625.1 Acidimicrobiales bacterium
GCCGATGACCTCGACCGGATCCGGCTACTTCCCGGCTACGAACCCTCGAGTGTCCAAGTCGGCCATTACGAGCTCGTGGACCATGCGGTCGATACCGACCCGGCGGGGTTCATGGACCGAAGGATCCTGCTCGACTACGGCCGACACTTCATCGACCTCATGGATCGGCCCAACGTGTTCGATCTCATCGTCGACATCATGGGGCCCAACATCATGCTCAGCATGACCCAGGCAATCGTGCGTCCCTCCACCGACAAGTTCGCCGGCTACACCCACACCGATGGGGGAGAGGGTCTGCGGGAGATCCGGGTGACCGAAACCAGCCGCCCCTTGGCCATGAAGGCGTTGTACCTGTTGTCCGATGTGACCGAGCGGGACGCCGGCGCGTTCACCGTCTACCCGGGCAGTCACGCTCGGCCCTTTCCCTGGTACCGCAAACCACCACTGAACCCGACCTCCGATGGCTGCGTGCAGCTCATGGGGCAGGCCGGCGACTGCTTCTTGTTCTCCCACTCGTTGTGGCACGGTCCGGCCGCCAATCACAGTGGGCGGGCGCGCAAGACCCTGCTCTACAACTACGCCCAGATGTTCCTGCGCTCCTATGACCACGGCGTCCTCCCCGAGTCGGTGTTCGACCGGTGCACGCCTCGTCAGCGTCGGTTGCTGGGCGATCTCGGTCACCCGTTCCGACCGGGCGACTACTTCTACGTGCCGACCGATCAAGAGGCGGTGATCCTCGGTGGCTGATCTGCCCCTTCCCGGAACCAGCACCTACCAGGCGATCGTCGATCATGCGCTGATGACCACCCGAGGGGTTCGACGACGCCTCGACTTCGACCGTGATGTCGATGACCAGACGATTCTCGACTGCATCGACGTGGCCGAACAGGCCCCGACCGGCGGCAACAATGGCAGCCGTCGCTGGATGATCATCCGCGACCAGGCGATCAAGGACCGCATGGCCGAGCTGTACCTGTCGGCCGGGGTCGACTGGGTGATCGAGACGGCCAAGCGACTGGAGGGCACCGGTCACCAGAACGAACGGCTGATGCATGGTGCTCGGCACCTGGGTGAGAACATTGCCCGGACGCCGGCTCTGGTGATCCCGACGATCATCGGCCGCCACGACGGCAGCGGCCGGCCCGGCCTGTTCGACTCGGTGGTCCAGTCGGCCTGGAGTTTCATGGTGGCGCTGCGCTCCCGCGGCTTGGGCACGGTGTGGACCACCATGTACCTGAACGAGCAGGATGCAGTCGCCGAACTGTTGGGCTTGCCCGACAACGTCACCCAGATCTGCCTGTTCCCGGTGGCCTACACCGTCGGCACCGACTTCAAGCCCACCACTCGTCGCTACCCGGCGCGCGACATCGCCTACTTCGATCGCTACGGCCACACTCGGGCGGCCGACGGGACCGAGGGGTTGGCGTCCGAGGTCGACGTGAAGGTCAAGCCCCGGGCGGTCCTCGAACTGATCGACTACCTCAGCCACCCGGCCGATTGGAGAGTCGTGGTCGAACAGGTTCCCGGGGGGAGCCGGATACGGGCCCACGCGCCCGGGTCCTCGGATGAGTCGCTCGATCGGATCGACGCCTGGCTGTCCAAGGTCGAGCGTGCCGCCAGTCCTGCGGTTGCCGGCAACGTGCTGGCTCTCGAACACGTGAACGTGACGGTGCCCGACCACGAGCTGGCCTCGTTGTTCTACGTCACCGGACTGGGTTTCACCCGCGACCCGTACATCGATTTCGGTACCGCCAACATGTGGATCAATCTCGGTGCGCAACAGTTCCACCTGCCGAAGCAGGCACCGCAAGTGCTTCGCGGCAGCATCGGGTTGGTGGTGCCCGATCTCGACCAGCTCGAACGCCGACTCTCGGCTCTGGAACGCCAGTCCGGCGAACTGCTCGAGCCGACCGCCTATCGACGTCTGGCGCAGAGCGAGGGAACCATGCTGGTGATCTGCCCCTGGGGCAACCGGTTGATGGTCCACGCAGCCGGCGATGCCTTCGGTCGGATGAAGCTCGGTATGCCCTACGTCGATTTCGACGTGGCACCGGGCGGCGCAGCGGGCATCGCCCGCTTCTATCAGGAGATCCTCGGCGCTCCGGCGTCGGTCGTCGACGATGGCACCTGTGCGCAGGTGATCATCGGGAACCATCAAGTCCTGCGTTTTCGCGAAGCCACGGCCGAGCTACCGCCCTACGACGGTCATCACATCGCGATCTACCTGTCGGACTTCGACACGCCGCACGAGGCGCTCGAGCAGCGAGGTCTCATCACCCGTGAAACCAGCGAGTTCGAGTACCGCTTCGAGAACATCATCGATCTCGACACCGGGGCGGTGCTGGCCACGGTCGAACACGAAGTGCGCAGCAGGACACACCCGATGTTCGGGCGGCCACTGGTGAACCGCAACCCCGAGCAGTCGCTCGCGAACTATCGGCCTGGTCACGACGCCTTCGTGCCCGCCACCATGGTCGGGCGTGGTACTCGATGAAGATCGATGTCGATCTGATCGAGGCCCATCTGCCGCCCTTGCGCCCATCGACGTCAGGGTGTTCGAACGATGCCGAACAGGCGGTGAGCATCATCCCCGATGGCGCTCGGGTGTTCGTCGGCGGAGGCGCAGCGGCGCCGATGGCGTTGCTGCGGGCGATGGTGGCCCAACGACATCGCTGGACGCATCTGGAGCTGGTGATGCCGATGCTGCAACAGCGCCTGCCGGTGTTCGAGCATCCGGGCGAACCCTTTCACTTCGTCACCCTCCAAGCGTCGCCGGCGTTCAAGTACCTGTGGGGCCATCGGGCGTTACGGGTACAGCCCGCCCGCTACAGCGATTACACGAGGCTGTGTGCTCCCGACGGGCCTCTGGCCTGCGATGTTGCCCTCGTCACGGTGAGTCCGCCGGAGCGGGGGAGGGTGAGCCTTGGCCTCTCGGTGGGATCGGTCGTGGTGGCGGCCCGAACCGTCCCACTGGTGCTCGGACAAGTGAACAGCGAGATCCCCTACACCCTCGGCGCAGGCGAACTGCCGGTGGGGCACTTCGATGCACTGGTGGTCGAAACCGACCCGGTGCGCGACAGTCGAGTGGCCGACGAGGCGGATCCGATCGCCGATGCCATCGGTGATCGGGCGGCAACCGTCATCGGGGACGGATCGACCATTCAGTTCGGCGTGGGCTCGATTCCCAACGCCATCCTCGCCCGACTCTCGGGGCATCGTGGGCTTCGGGTGCACTCGGGACTGGTGAGCGAGGCCTGTCTGCGCCTGCACGAAGCAGGAGTGATCGAGGGCCCGATGATCGCCGGTGAGGTGGTGAACAGCCCGGTGCTGCGAGCGTGGATCCATCGAAACCCGAACGTGCTGATGGCGCCACCATCGATCACCCATGGCGCAGCGACCCTGGCCGGCATCGAGCAATTCGTTGCCATCAATTCGGCGGTCGAGGTGGCGCTGGACGGATCGGCCAACCTCGAGATGGTCGGCACCCAAGTGATCTCCGGCCCTGGTGGCGCACCCGACTTCGCGTTCGGTGCCTCCATCAGCAACGGCGGCCGACACCTCACGGCGCTGAAGTCGACCGCCGGCGGCGGAACGATCTCGCGTCTCGTCGAGTTCATCGAACCACCGCGGCCGGTGACGTTGCCGTCGTATCTTGCCGACGTGGTCGTGACCGAACACGGCCTGGCCGAAGTGCGGGCCCTCGGCGGTGTCGAGCGAGCGAGGGCCCTGGTCGGTGTGGCCGATCCGGCGCTGCGTGCAAGACTCGCCCGATGACCGAGACTGCGAACGGTGACGAGACGTTTCTCGAGGGCATTCGGGTGCTCGATTTCACCCAGTACCTGGCTGGCCCGGCGTGCACACGGCTGATGGCGGAGATGGGCGCCGAGGTCATCAAGGTCGAGGCCGCACCGGCCGGCGACCCGACTCGCACCCGTCAGCCCGCAGTGGACGGCCGGGCCGGCGTGTTCGTGCAGCAGAACCGTGGAAAGAAGAGCCTGGCCGTCGACCTCGGGCGTCCCGAAGGCATTGCCCTGGTGAAGGAGCTGGTCCGTCATGTCGACGTGGTGGTGGAGAACGCCACCCCCGGGGTGATGGAACGCAAGGGTCTCGGGTATGTCGATCTGGCTGCGGTGAATCCGGCGATCGTCATGGCGTCGATTTCGGGGTTCGGTCAGGATGGTCCATACCGCAACCGCAAGTCGTTCGACTTCATCGCCCAGGCGACGTCCGGTTTGATGCACATGACCGGTGAGCCCGATGGCCCGCCCTACTTCGTGGGCGTGGGGATCTCCGACGTCAGCGCCGGTGTCCATGCCTTTGCCGGCATCGGCTATGCGCTGTTCCGCCGCGACCGCACCGGCCGGGGGGCCCACATCGACGTGTCGATGATCGAGGCAATGTTCCACATGCACGAGTTCGCCGTGCAGGCGTCGTCGATCACCGGTGACCGTGGCCTGCCCATCCGCCAGGGCCGGCACTATCAACCGGCGGCGCCCGCCGGCACCTTCAGGTGCCGGGACGGATGGATGGTGATGTTGTGCACCGATCAACAGATCGACTCCTTGTGGAAGGCCATGGA
>JAHECQ010000353.1 GCA_024641625.1 Acidimicrobiales bacterium
GGATCAGACGCCGGCCCCATGCGCGCCGTGCCACAGGGGTGATAGCCCGATGCGCTCAGCCGCCGAGCCAGACCGGTGAGATCATCACGGCTCGACCGGGCCGGATCGGGGAACCGAATCGCGCCGATGAACTCGGCCAGCGGAGCCTGAGTGGCCAGGGCAAGGGCATCCTGCAAGGCGGAGACGTGGCGGGAGAGATCGGCGTCGTTCTGCCCGAAGTTCGAGATGACCTCCGGTGAGGACAGTGGATCGGCAGAGGTCTGGCGTACCTCACCGCGCCCTTCGACCCACTCCAGGCTCGGCGCCAGCATGAACAGCACATCGCCACTTCGGCTCCCCGCACGCGTCATCAGCTCGATGTTGACGTCGAGCGGCACGGTGCTGCCGTCGCTGGTGTAGCGGCAAATGGTCTGCACCAGGGGAAGATCGGGGGCGCAGAATTCCGGAAACTTCGGTTCGAGCAGCACGGGAAGTGCCGGATGATCGGCCAGGTTGGCGCCCACCCCCTCGACCAACGCCATCGCATCGATCCCGAGGCGTTCGAGTTCGGCCTTGCGGCCGATGCCCGAGCGAACGAGGAGCCCGGGGGTCAGCACGGCACCGGCAGACACGACGATCAGTCGGGCGTCGATGCGACGACCGTCCACGGTCTCGATCCCGGTCGCTCGCAGTGTTCCACCGAGGCGTTCGACCACCACCCGGGCCACGGTCGTGTCGCCAACGATGGTGAGGTTGTCGCGGAAACGGGCTGACGCCAGGTAGCCGATTGCCGTCGAGATCCGAAGGCGGCCGAGTTTGTTCATGGCCATCGGACCGACACCGACAGCATCGGGGGCATTGACATCGGCGCACGCCGGGAACCCGGCGGCCACGGCAGCCTCGATGAACGCGGCCTGCGTGGGGATCAGCTCGTCGTCGGTCCAGCGCCGAATCGAGATGGGTCCGGCATCGCCGTGGTACCGCTCGTCACCGAAGTCGAGATCCCGTTCGGAACGGTTGTGGGCCGCCAGCACGTGGTCCCACGCCCATTCGGGGTTGCCGAGGGATGCCCAATGATCGAAATCGGCGGGGATGCCACGCAGGGCGATCGTCGTGTTGACGGCGGTCGAACCGCCGGTCACCCGGCCCCGGGGAAACCGGTCGGTGCGTCGGCCACTCGGCTGGTAGCGGAGCTTCCAGTCGTGGTCGTCGTAGGAATTGTCGTGCCCGTCACGCAGATCGTCGGGAAGATCGCTCGCCCTGGCATAGTCGGGGCCGGCATCGATCAGCATCACGTTGTGTCGGGGGTTCTCGCTCGCCCGTGCGGCAATGACCGCACCCGCTGCTCCCCCACCGATCACCAATACATCCAAGACGGTGTCAATCACCCCCAGAGATTAGGCTCGCCCGATGGCCCCACCGCGAACCAACGGCGCTGTTGATCTGATCATCCGCAACGCATCGATCCTCGACGGCACCGGACGGGAGGCGGTCGCCGGCGATGTCGCCGTCACCGGCGACCGGATCACGAGTGTCGGGACCCTGCCGGCGGACGCGCAGGGCCCGAGCACCATCACCATCGATGCCGGTGGGCATTGCCTCGCTCCTGGCTTCGTCGACGTCCACACCCACGACGACGGAGCCCTGCTTCGCTACCCGGGCATGGAATTCAAGCTTTCCCAGGGCTGCACCAGCCTGGTCATCGGTAACTGCGGCTTCAGCGCGGCTCCTGCGCAGTTGGGTGAGGCCGATCCGAGCGGACTGATCGGGGTCGAGCCCACCTGGACCGACCTCGAGGGCTTCCGCCGGGCGGTGGAAGCCGCTCATCCGTCGGTCAACGCCATGGCCCTGGTCGGCCACAATTCGATCCGCACCCTCGTCATGGGTGAGGAACGACGGGAACCGACCGACGACGAGCTCGCTCGGATGCGACGCCATGTCGCGTTGGCCATGGAGCAGGGAGCCTGCGGCTTCTCCACCGGGCTCATCTATCGACCGGGCCGCTGGGCTCGGACCGATGAGGTCATCGAACTCACCCGAGAGGCGGCCGCCGCCGGTGGTCTCTACGCCACCCACATGCGCAACGAGGGGGACCATCTGCTCGCCGCGGTCGACGAAGCCATCCACATCGGCCGAACGGCCGGGCTGCCCGTGCAGATCTCGCATCACAAGTCGGCCGGCCGCCGCAACTGGGGACGCATCGGTGAGTCCCTGGCCAAGGTCGATGCCGCCAACGCCGCCGGGGCCGACGTGACCCTCGACGTCTATCCCTACACCGCCGGCAGCGGGCCCATGGCGCAGTACTTCGACGTCGACAACGTCGACCCCGAGTTGGCCGAGGTCATCCGGTTCGCCAGCTGCCCGGCCATCCCCGACTACGAGGGACGCATGGCGGTCGACATCGCCGTCGAGGAGAACACGTCGGCCGCCGCCATCATCGAGAAGGTGCTGCGGTCACCCAAGGGGGACCGCACGGTGTGTATCCAGTTCATCATCGACGAGACCGATGTCGAGGAGAACCTTCGCCATCCCCTCATGATGGTTGGCTCCGACGGCATTCCCGATCTGAAGGGGCGCCCTCACCCGCGGCTCTTCGGCACCTTTCCCAAGGTGCTCTCGCACTACGTGCGAGACCGGCACATCCTCTCCCTGTCCGAGGCGGTGCGGCGGATGACCAGCCTGTCATGCGACCGGTTCGGCTTGGTCGATCGTGGACGCATTGCCGAGGGCCAGTTCGCCGACCTCGTGCTGTTCGACCCGGTGACCGTCGCCGACACCGCCACCTACGACGATCCCAAACGGGAGGCAGTGGGCATCGAAGCGGTGATCGTCAACGGCGCCATTGCCTTCGGAGCAAGGCCCGACGGCTCCGTTGGGCACACCGGCGCAGGGGCAGGTCGGTTCCTGCGCTACCGCTCCTGAGCCGGGCCGTTGGGCAGGAGCGACAAGCAGACCACGCCGACCGCAGCGGCTCCGGCCAGCAGGGCGTACAACAGCGGGAATCCGGCCGATGAATCACCGATGGGACCGGCGATCATCGGAGCGATGAACAACGACGTGCCGTAGATCAAGGTGATGGCCCCGAGCGCGTTCGAGAACGTGCGATCGCTGACATGGTCGCGCAGCACAGCGACGACCATGACCGGGACCGAGAACGAGGCACAACCGTAGATGACCACGGAGAGCCCCACCCACGGTTCGCGACCGATGAGCACGAGCAGTGAGGCGACGCCGACCATGCCCATGGCCCCGATGAGAATGGCCTTTCGTCCGATGCGATCGGACAACCGACCGAATCCCATCGCGCCGATCGCAGCCAACCCGAGGAGTGAGAAGAGGGTGGACACGTGGCCTCGGCTGAAGCCATCCTCTTCCAGTTTGGGGCCCAGGAAGGGCGCGTAGCTCGAGACGATCAGCCCGAACATGAGGAACGCACAGGTCAACGGCACCCAGCCCGGCACCATTCGTAGATTCGAGAGGCTGAGCCGGCTCTGCACCGCCTCGGTCTCGTCCTTGGGCATGAAGACCATGACGAGCAGCGCGATCGACAGCGCGAAGACGCCTGCCCCGACCCAGAACGGTCGCCACAGACCCTCCCGGTCGAGCGTGGATCGGACGATGCGCACCACCTGGCCGATGACGACCAGACCCACGCCCATCGAGGCCGACAGGTAGCCCATCAGCATCCCGCGTTTGGATGGATCGACGACCGCGGTGGCGATGGTCGGAACCGACATCCAGATGCCGGCGCTACCCAACCCCGACATCAAGAAGCCGACCAGGAGCAGACCGAAGTGGCTGGCGATGCTGAGCACCAGGAAACCGATACCCGATGAGAGGAGACCCGACACGAGGGTCGTCTTGGGGGATATGCGGCCCGAGAGCACGGTCATCATGGCCACCCCGCCCAGATAGGCGAAGAAGATGGCGGTGAAGAAGAAGCCGGCCCGCTGGTGCGACATCGACAAATCGTCCTCCATCGCCGTGATCAGGATGGGGTAGGTCTGCCGCGAAAGCGTGTGCGAGACGATGGTGCACATACCGGCCAGGGCAACGGTTCGCCTCACTCCGTGATGCGTCGAACCACCGACCGGTTCTGAAGCACCTGGTTGCGGCGAACCACTGGAGCACTGTGTTGGCCTCGGTGGGAGGCCGACGGTGCGGTGCATGTCAGGCGTGCATACCGCCGTCGACCACGAACTCTTGACCGGTGCAGTAGCTGCTCTCGTCCGATGCCAGGAAGGCCACCACCTGGCCGACTTCGTCGGGCTCGGCCTCTCGACCGAGGGGCACTGCTCGCAGCATGCGCTCCTTCGGGAAGTCAGCGGTCATCACCGTATTGATGATGCCCGGGTGCACCGAGTTGACCCGCACCCCGTGGGGCGACAGCTCCTTGGCTGCGACCTTGGTCATACCCCGAACGGCGAACTTGGTGGCGGTGTAGGCCATCGATCCGAACACCCCTTCGAGCCCCGCAACCGACGAGATGTTGACGATCGAGCCGGCTCCCTGCTCGATCATGATCGGCGCCACCTCACGCATGCCGAAGAACACGCCGGACTGATTGATGGCGATCACGCGATCCCAATCG
>JAHECQ010000354.1 GCA_024641625.1 Acidimicrobiales bacterium
GGAGAGTTCGCCGCGCTAATCGCCTCGTGCTGGACCAGCCCCGGTGAGTGTCACAGCCCCTGGTCATAATCGGAGGGACGTGCGCACTGTCGGGAGCTGATGGCTGATGGCGAAGCAGAAGATCTACTCGGAGAACGATCAGATCGGCGAGGAGGGGCAAAAGCGGCTCTACGCGATGACGTGTGGGGTTGCGTTCGGGTGAGCCTCGTTCGATAGGGGTCCACCGGCGCGGGCAAGGGCCTCGCCATTCTGCAGATGTTCGACGTCTTCAGAAGGAGAGACCCTTGTCCGTGTTGCACAGTAGCGACGATGCCACCGCGCTCGTCGGTCTGCCCGAACTCGTCGTCGGAGTCCAGCGCATGGTGGACGGCGAGTGGTGGCTGTTCGTGGAGACGCCGCAGGATCGTGCGTGGTGTCCCGGTTGTGGTGCCCGCGCTGTGGGTCATGGCCGGAACCGGCGGTTGGTGCGGGATCTGCCGATCTCGGGCGTGCCGACGGTGTTGGTGTTCGCGTGTCGCCGCTGGCGCTGTCCGGAACTGTTGTGTGAGCGACAGACATGGTCCGAGCAGAGCGCCGCGACCGCTTGCTCGTCGAACCCAACCCCGTCGAGCACGGAGGTCCAACGCTCGTGTAGCTCGGCGGCGTCGGCGCTGCGGTCCTTGCCCGGGCGCGTCGCCAGCGCTGCGGTCTGGCGTGCGGCGGGGCTGTCGTACCCCATCTCCTCGGCCAGGCTCAGCACCGCCTTGCGCCGAGACGACACCGCGAGAACCGCAGCCCGGTCGACTCCGGCGAGATCTGCGATCCCGCACCGGCCCCCACTCGACCCCGAGCCGGGCCGTGAGCTGCGCCCTGAGCTCGGCCGCCGCCAGGTGGCGTGTGCGAACAGGCCCCGGGCATCGACGGCTCGGTGCCGACCGCCCGAGCCGACCGCGAGGTTCGCGACTACGACGTGCTCGTGGAGCTGCGGCTCGAGCGCCCGATTCGTGAAATGCCGAGACGCGGCGGCGACCATCCCCGACGCCTTCTCACGGCCGCGACCGTTGCGGACGTAGAAGCCCTCGGCCGCCAGGTACTCCATCTCGGCGGCGACGGCGGCCTCGAACGACGCTTCGACCGCTCGCCGGTCATCAGCGTTGCCACGGGCGTAGAGCATCGACACCGACTTCGGCGCCGACCACGTCACGTCGTAGCCAAACACCACCCGCGCCGACTGACGGCTCTCGGCGAATCGCACGACCTCCTCCCGATCGAACCGCCACCGGCCGTCGGCGTCCTTCGCCCCGTCGAGGTACGCAGCTGGCAGATCTGGGCCAGGCATCCGCGAACGCTCCGCCGCATCCTGCTCGGCCCCCACGGCTGTGGTCCGGGTGGCGATCCGACGGATGTAGGAAGCATCGACACCGACCAGCTCGGCGGCATCGGCCACCGACAACGTGTAACGCCTCCGGCGCCGCCACGCAGCAGGATCATGCTCGGCACGGCCATTCGACCCCTGCGCCGACACCAACGACTCGCCCGTGTGCGGATGCTGGCCGTGAAGCACCCGGGCGAAAGCTGCGGCGTCGACCGTCGAACCGAGCCCGAACGCAGCAGCGCCGTCGCCACGCCAGACCCCCGGCCGCTCGGCCGAGTCGGCGAAGTACCCGACCGGACCCCGATCACCCTTGAGCTCCAGCGCCTGCGGACGAGACCCCGGCGCTGACCTTCGACCGTCGACCCCTTCGAGGTACTCGACGACCTGCGCCACAGCGCGACCGACGTCGCCCGAGGTCGACCCCAGCGTGGTCACACTCACGATCACCGGAAGGCAGTTCTGTCCCGCATACCCCCTATCTGTGGCCCTCGAAATCGCGCGGCTGGGACACCGAGGACCGAAAGCCAGGCTCGGGATGGGCCGATCGACCCACCGACCGGCCAAGGTCCGTCGGCCACCCGACGCGCAGCGCACGAGCGCCAGCGTCAAACCCCCGGCAGAGCCCCGCCGGGGTCACGCGAGATCGCTGGGAGATGCGCCGCGCCATCTCGCTTCATCTCGCAGCCGATCTCACCACCGGACATCCCCAGGATGTCCAGCTGTGTCTGACATGGGATTACTGAGAGATAGCGGGCTCTGGGTTGGTTCGTCCGCCGTTCTAGGACGCCGTGGTCGACGTTGCCCGCCGGGAGCGCTGATCCGATTCTCGTGGCCGGGGAGCATCGAGGTCAATGGCGGCGAAGGTGTTCTTGCCGGCTGTCTTGGCTCGGTAGAGGGCGTTGTCGGCAGCGTGGAGCAGCTTGGCCGGATCGAGTGGTGTTTGCCCGGCGGCGACGCCGATGCTGAGTTTGAGGTTGATGTTGGCGGGGCCGATCGCGACTGTTCCGCAGGCGTGCCGAAGCGCGGCCTCGGCGAAGCGCTCGGCGTCCCGGAGGTGGATGTCTGGCAGGAGGGCGACGAATTCGTCGCCGCCGTAGCGACTGATGAGACCGCGGGCACCGGCGATAGCTTCGAGCCGTCGGGCGATGATGATGAGGGCCTTGTCGCCGATGTCGTGGCCGTGGGTGTCGTTGATCGTCTTGAAGTCGTCGAGGTCGATGAAGGCGATCGAGACTCGTCCCGGCTGGCGGGCGAGGCCGGCGAGCTTGCGGTCGAGGGCTCCTCGATTGAGGAGCCCGGTGAGGGCATCGTGGTCGGCCGCGTGCCGGAGCTGCTGTAGCAGGGTCCCCGACTCGATTGCGGTCGAGGCGATCGCGACGAGCGTGACGAGCGCTTGTGCGTCGTCGTTGGCGAGCGGGGCTTGGGACCACCCCGTGATGAGGCTGTCGGTGCGCGGTTCGTGGACGGCCACGCTGTGGGAACGGACCTCTGTTCCGTCGGTCCAAACGGTCACGACGGCTCCCTGGGAGGCGTCGTGGGAGGACGGGTCGATTGCGGCGACGAGGTCGCTACGGCCGATGACGTCGGCGGGCTCGCTCTGGCCGACCGGGTGCACGGTGACAGCCTCGAAGCCGAGCTCGAGTGCTCGGCTTGCGCAGACGGTGAGGGCGTCGTCGGGCCCGGTGGTTGTGAGGGCGTGGCGGGCTTGCTCGAGAACCGACAGCCGTTGTTCTCTGGCGGTGACGACGGCGGTGATCTCGTTCTGGATCTCCCATCCTTCGCGCATCCATCGCGCGAGGAGTCCGATGGTGATCGCGACGGCGAGGAGCGTGCCAGGTATCCGTGTCAGGAGCGCGACGTCGGGGTCCGAGCCGATGGCGCCGGCGTAGGCGGCGGCGAGGTAGCCGGCGCACCCGCCGATCCAGGAGAGCAACGACGCAAGCGCTCCGGAGCGCACCGCTGCGCTCACGACCGGGACGACGAGCAGGACCCAGGACTGGTGATCGAGGGGCTCGTCGAGGGCCACAGCCAAAGCCACCATGGCGACCACGTCGAGGGCCTGAGTGAGCGCAGCCCACGGTCTCCGGTCCGGTAGGCGACGCGAGATCGCGTTGAGTGCGGCGGCGGCCGCAGCGATCGCGGCGAGGGCGACGCTCAGCGCACCCCATGACGGTGGCCCGGTGAGGGGCCGGTAGGCGGCGAGCACGAGGATTGCCAACACGGCCAGGACGATCCGCACCGTGCGTAGGGCCGCGTCGGCCTGGGCATTGACCTGGGTCGGCTCGTCGCGTTCGTCGGGATCCGTCGCGTTCATCGCAACAGCACGTCTCGGCGGGGTTCGAGCCAGCGGCCCCGGCTCATGTAGAGACAGGCGATCAGCGCGGCGAGCGCCAATCCGAGGCGGAGCCATCGTCCTTCGGCGGCCCAGGTCGCAGGGAGGCCGATGAAGGGCACGACGACGATGCCGACCCCGCGGACCTGGCTCGGTGAGACCAACTCGGAATCTGTGGTCGCGTTGGCGTCGCCCGCGGTCCGATAGCCGTTCGGGGTGACCAGCGCGACGCGATGCAGAATCCGTTCGCCGTCACGATCGAAATCGATCACGGCTCCCTCGCCGAGGTCGGCGCCGTCCGAGGGTGCCGTCACGACAACATCGGACTTGTGGACCGCCGGTTCCATCGACCCCGACGTGACCACCACCGATCCGTAGCCGAACAGGTGGGGTGCCGTGGCTGCGACAGCCAACCCTGCGAACAAGATCAGCACGAACGTGGCGATGACGTTCGCAACGAGGCGCACCAACGGCAAGGGCGGCGGTGAAGTCGGGTCTCCCGGCAACGCGATGGTGCGGCCTTGGTCGATGAACGCGACCTGGTACCGGACCGTCACAGGCGAGGGCGGCGCGCCCGGAACGCGACAGGTTGGCAGCGACGTGGGCACAAATGCCGCCACCCGCTGGGTCATCGGGTGGCGCGAGTCCTCGGCTGTGGGCGCGCTCATATGTTCCCCATCGGCAGAACAGGCCGGCGGATGAGCCGCACGGGCTGGCTGCCTGTTCTCTAGGTGGGCAGCTTCGCCGCTCGAAGGGGGCCATCAGACCCATCAACTGGTCCAACTACCGACCGATGGCTCGGCAACACCTCGCTGGGAGCCTTTCAAATGTTGATGTACCGACACCGCCAACTCTTTCTCGGGATCGTGCGACTCACCGCAGTC
>JAHECQ010000355.1 GCA_024641625.1 Acidimicrobiales bacterium
GTTCTCGTCGAACGACGCAGCCAGGTCGTCGAGCCGGCGCATCAATGGGTGATCCATCACTTCATCTCCTTGTCTTGGCCATTCGGCGTGTTCACACGTTCCCTCTCACCACTCGGACTCATCTGCCGATCACAGCTGCGCCGCGAACCGACTGTCGGAATGCAGCATCCCTTCGGGCACCCCCTTCGCTTCGTCGCTCCAGATCCAGACCCGCCACATCAATCGCTCGAGATCGGCATACGCCTCTCGCCCGTGAAACATCCGATAGTTGTCCACCAACACCGCCTCGCCGGCACGCAACTTGGGGCGCTCCGAAGGTTCGACGGCGTCAGCCGCCCTATCGATCGCCATCTTCCACAGTCGAATCATCTCGGCGTCACGCTCTGGATCATCCGAATCGATCAGTGGAACCTGATCGGCCGTGCGGCGTAGCATCCGACGACCCGACGGGGTGGTCTGCACGATCGTGGAGTGCGACAGCCGCTTCCCTGGCTCGGTCTGATCGATGACCCGGGTGGAAAGCCCTTCGGTCAACCAGGCGAGTCCGGGATGGCCGGCAAGCGCCTCGAGCAGGGCATAGCCGTCGAGCATGAGACTCTCGCCGCCCGCTTCGCTCTGGTACTCGCATGACAGCAGGAAGTAGTCGGGGCACTCGTCGCCATAGGAATACCCGTCGGTGTGTGGCTTCGATCGCGTGGTGTGGTCCAGCCCATCGGGGCGCCGGTCCATCTCCCCACCCTCTCGAACCATCGCCGACTCCGGCACCGCCAACGCCCGGTCGCCGAAGATCCTCCATGCCAACCTTCGCGCCGCTCGAGGCCCCGGTTCCACGCCGGTGATGATCACCACTCCTTCCACTGCGGCGACCTCGAGCGCCGACGCAGCATCGTCGACCCGTCGAATATCCCGATTCACCCGACTGAAATCGACCTCGTCGAAGTCGCTGCGGTGATCATTGCGATGGTCGTCACCCTCGGTCATCGACTTCCCCCCATCGGTTCCAGGTCCGGCCCCTCGAATGACGCGGGCGGCGAAACCCAGGCATGCCGCCGGTCCGAATGCAGTTCGCCATCGGGCACGGACAGGCTCGCAGGGGTCCACACCCACACCCGCCACAGTGATCGATTCGGGTCGAGGTACTGCTCGCGCCCGTGGAGCATCCGTCGATTGTCAACGATCACTGCCTCCCCGGCCTCCACCCTGAACGAGGGAGCCAGCCGGGCTGCGTGTTCCACCGTGGCGTGCCACGCCCCGATCATGGCTGCGTCGATCAACGGGCGATCGCTATCGGGTACCGGTCGCTGTTCGAGCGTGCGACGGACCATGCGTGCTCCCCCGGGGCCGGTGAGCACGATCGGCGCCTTCGACTCCCGCATGCCGGTCTCGGTCTGATCGATCGACACCGACATCAGATCGTGAGCCAGTGCCGCCGTCGTCGGGTGCGACGCCAGCTGATCGAGCAGCGCCCAACCATCGACCAGGAAGTTCGCTCCCCCGACGGCGCACTGATGGTCGACCAGCAACAGGAAGTGATCGGGCAACGCGTCACCGTAGGCGAAGCCGTCGGTGTGGGCATGGCCGCGATCGGTCCCGGTGTCGGCAGTGCGCCGTTCGGTCGTCGGGCCGGGTCGGATGGGGGCCGCGGGAGGCAGGGCGAGCACCTCATCGCCGAAGACGTCGATGGCCACCTGCCGAGCCGCGTCGGCTCCGTGGCCCCGTCCGGTCAGCACGACTGCGCCATCGAGACCGACCAGTTGCCTCGCCTCGGCGGGATCTGCGGTCCGCTGTGGGACCACCCCGATACCAGTCACCGCAATCATCCTTCGAGCAGGGAGGTTGCGCCACCATAGGCATCCTCCAGGATGGAAAGATCGACGAGGCTTTCCGCGTCCGGCAGGCCGTCACGCCCGGACGCTTCGAGGGCCGCGAACATGGCGCCTCCCAAGGCGTCGGGGTCCACCCAGAACAGGCCCTTCTCCTCGGTCAGCGGTCCCTGCATGAGAGGGATCTGGAGCTCGTTCTGTCGGACCTGCTGACCGAGATCCAAGCCGAGATCGGCGCCGTAGACATCGACCGCCAGCCCGGCCGCCACTGCAGGGTCCTGCAGGTTGAGTTCCCAGCCCTTGATCGTGCCTCGCAGGAACGCGACCAACGCATCGTGGTTCTCCTCGGCGTAGGAGCGCTGGCAGAAGTACATGTTCGCATAGGCCGGAAGCCCGAGCTCGGCCCAGGTCGTCACGACGAAGTCCTCGCCCTCGACCAGGCCGAACTGCTGCTCGAGGGTGATGGGCTGATTCACCACGAAGCACGAATAGGCGTCACCCGCGCCTTCGATGAGCGGATCGGGGGTGAACCCGGCAGGAATGAACTCGTAGTTCTTCTCCAACCCGGCGATGTCGAGCACGGCATCGATCGTGACGTCGACACCCTCCTGGCCGAGGAACTTGATGCCCACCAGATCCTCCGGCTTGCGAACCGGCTTCGAGGCCAACGACAGCACACCACCCGGCGAGGTCTGATACTGGGTGGCGAAGATCACGTAGTCGTTGCCCTCGAGGACGGCATCCACGAAACGTCGCAGCGACGGATCGACCCCGACCTGCGCGTCCCCCGCAGCCACCGCCACCGTGGGTGTCGGGGCGTTCGGGCCGCCCTGCAGATACTTCACCTCCAGGCCTTCAGCGTCGTAGAAGCCGTTCTCCAGAGCCAGCCAACTCCCTCCGTATTCGACGTTGTTGATCCAGCCCATGGCCACTGACACCGTGCCCAAGCTCACCGCCGACGCCGCAGTGTTCGACACGCTCTCGGACGCTGCGCCGCCGGCAGTGGTCGTCGGTCCTGCGTCCGAGTCGCTCCCGCAGGCACCGAGGATCCCGGATCCGAGCAGCACCGCACCGGTGCTGTAGGCGCCCATGCGAAGCACAGTTCTCCGGTCGATCGGCCGCTGAGCGGGCTGGAGCAGAAGGCTTGAACGCTTGCGGGTCATTGTCTTTCTCTCCCTGTGTTGGTGGTACGTGTTCTGTGTCGGTGGGACGGGTCCCGTGTCGGTAGTAGATGTCGGGTTGGAGCGACAGGCATCGGGGGGTGGGTTCAACGCCACCGCTCTCGTCCCCACTCCTCGAGCCGGGCGGCGAGCACGAAGGCGCTCACGGACAGCACCGTGGCCACCAGCGCGGCACCCCACGACCGCGCCATGTCGAGCTCGCTGCGGGTTCGCACGAACAGATAGCCGAGACCCTCGGTGCCCATCAGGAATTCGGCCACCAGTGCTGCCAGCACGCAGTTTGCCGCGCTGAGTCGGATGGCCACGAGCAGATTGGGCACCGCCGCCGGCAAGGCCAAGCGCCGCAGGTAGCCGAGTCGCCCGGCGCCGAAGGCCTTGAAGAGGTCGTCCGAACCGCTCGGCAGATCGCGAAGACCCGACAGGGTGAACACGAACGCAGGGAAGAACGAGATGATCACCGTGATCGCCAGCACCGTGCGAATGTCGTAGCCGAACAAGCGGGCGATGACGGGAATCATCGCCACCACGGGCACCGACCGGAACACCATGGCCGGCGGATTGACCACACCGGCCAGCAATGGTGACAGCCAGGCCATGATGGCGAAGAACGCACCGGCAGTCACCCCGAAGACCAAGCCGATCAGAGCGACCCAAGCCGTCGACCACACGTGGGGCAGATAGGCGACCGGGTGCAGGAGCACGTCTGCGAACACCGCCCGTGGACTGGGGACCACGATCGAGTTCAGGTCCGCAGCAGACACATAGATCTGCCACACCGCGACCAGGCCGAGGACGCCCCAATAGCGGGCGCCGAGCGTCCGCAGCGCGCTACCGGCCGCAGAGAGGCTCATCGATATCTCCGAACTACCCAACGCTCGAGAAGGCTGAAGGCCCCGAAGGAGAACAGCGAGAGCGACGCGCCGAGCAGCGCCGCCGACCACAACAGTTCGATCTGGTAGTTCTGCAAGGCGCTGACGATGACGATGCCGATGCCCCTCGGAGCACCGAACCACTCACCGAGGACGGCGCCGATCACCGCCGCCGGAGCGGCCAACTTGAGGCCGTCGGCGATCGCCGGTAGCGCAGCGGGCAGCTCGAGTTGCCGGAAACGATCTCGTTGCCGGGCGCCCAGCACCGAAAGAACGTCGTGATGAAGCGGATCGGCGGCTCGAAGCCCCGCGCTGGTGGCCACGAAGACGTTGAAGACCACTGCGAGGGTGGAGATGGCGGTGGGTGTTCCCTCTCTCGACAAGGTGACGATGAGGAAGGGGCCCAGCGCAATGAGTGGAACGGCATGCATGACCGCAGCCAGACGGTCGAGGCCGGCGCGCAGCGGAGGGGCGACAACTCCCAGCGCCGCCATCGTGAAGCCGATCAGCGAACCGAGGACGAAGCCCGTCACCGCCGATGAGACCGTTGCTCCGAGCGCCCGTTGGAACAGCCCCCGCCGGGAGGGATCGACCACAGTGGCCAGGACATCCGTCAGAGGCGGGAAGGTGCGGCCCAGGGTGCCGGCACGTCCGACGATCTCCCAGGCCGCCACGACGATCGCCATGCCGACCAC
>JAHECQ010000356.1 GCA_024641625.1 Acidimicrobiales bacterium
GCTTGGGCACCTCGCCGGCGTAGAAGGGATGACTGGTGGCGATGGCGCACGAAGTGCGCCAGAACTGCGCCACGGGCACGGCGAAGCGCTCGGCAAAGGGGCCCAGGAGATCGAAGATCGCCTGGTCTCCCCCGGAGATGATGATCAACGGGTGCCTGGCTTCGGCGATCATCGCGGCGGCGTGCCCGATGGCGACCGGATCGGGATACGGCTGGGCCGGCGTGGCCGAACGCCGGGATCCCACTTCGAAGCCCTCGGGGAGGCGTTCGGCCAACACCTCCCGGGGAAGACTCAGATAGGTGGGCCCCTTGGGTTCGGTCATCGAGATGGCCAACGAGCGATCGACCAGGTCGACGATCTGCTCCCCGGCTCGGATCTCGTGGTCCCATTTGACGAACTCGCGGGCCAGACCACCCTGGTCGAACATCTCCTGACCCCAGTGGATCGGGGCATTGCGCGACCCGCGTCGACCGAACTCGGTCAGCGGTGTGCGCCCCGAGGCGAAGAGCACGGGCACCTGGCCGCGTGAGGCATTGATCAGGCCCATCAGCGAATTCGCCAGGCCCACGTTCACGTGCACCATGGCCGCTTGGGGTCGTCCGGTCGCCAGGTAGTAACCGTGCGCCATGCCGACGGTGAGCGTCTCGTGGATGATCTCGACGGCCTCCGGTAGATCGAGACCGGCCTCGGCGCCTCGGGCAAGCCCCTCGATGATCGGCGCAAAATCGGTGCCTGCGTTACCGAACAGGTAGTCGACGCCGCGAGCCTTCAACGCCAGGAGATAGGCCTCGGCCACCGTCTGGGGCTCACGTTCATCTCGCCTCGTCGCCTCGTTCATGGTCACTCCCCATCGATGCTGTCGGGATCCAAGGGATCTCGGGCTCCGGCCCGGCCGCGACCGTACCCGCTTCCGCCTTCCGGTGAGTGCTCGACTTCGCACTCACCACGGGAGTTCGCTACTGTGCCAGCGGTCGAGCGTTCGGCTCGACCGTGTTCGACCCGGCCTTGCGCAATCCGGCCGGTGCCGAGTGAGCCTTCTGCCAACTGACCTGCCAACTGACCTGCCAACTGAATAGAGCGCCCCTCGCGGGGTTGGGTGCAAGTCCCGACCGGCGGTGAGAGCCCGCGAACCCTTTCCTTGGGTCCCACCGAGGCCGGGGCCGAATCGGTGGAATTCCGATGCCGACGGTGAAAGTCCGGATGAGAGCGACGGGGGCGGATGGTTCAGACGATCGCTCCGCGCTCGTTCCGGTCATGCGCTCCTTGACCGGAGCGCCCACTGTGACCAAACCACTGACGATCATTCCCGAACTGCAGACCTCGCCGACGGTGGAGGTTCGCGATCTCAGTTTCAGCTACCGGAATCGTCATGCCGCCCCACGGCCGGCGCTGGCCGGGTTGGAGCTCGAGATCCCCGGTGGGCAGTTCCTGGGCATCATCGGGGCATCGGGCTGCGGCAAGAGCACGCTGCTCAGGCTCCTCGGTGGTCTCGATCGCCCCACCTCGGGTTCGATCAGTATTGCGGGGCACGACCCGCACGAGGTCAAGGGCCGAGGCACCATCGGGTTCGTTCCCCAGAGCCCGGCCCTCCTGCCGTGGCGATCCGTTGCCGACAACGTGGCCCTGCTGGATCAGATCGGGCCGTGGTCCGCCAGGCACTCGTCGAATCACTGGGTCGACCCGTGGCTCGATCGGGTCGAACTGGCCGATGAGCGAGACCTGCTCCCCCATCAGCTGTCGGGCGGCATGCAACAGCGGGTGGCGCTCGCCCGGGCGTTCGCCCTCGAGCCGTCGGTGTTGCTGATGGACGAGCCCTTCAGCGCGCTCGACGAGCTGACACGCAGCCACATGCAGGATCTGCTGTCGGGATTGTGTGCCGAGACCCGGCCCACCGTGGTGTTCGTGACCCACAGCATCGACGAGGCGGTCAAACTCTCGGACCGAGTAGTGGTCTTCGGTGGAGCGCCCGGTCACATCGCCGCCGATCTGCTGATCGACCTGCCTCGACCGCGTGCCGCAGGCGTGGAAGACGAGGTCGAGTTCCGGCGGCACGCGGCAACCATCCGCCAGGCGCTCGTCGCCCACGCGTTCGAGGCCGCGCGATGAGCGCGCCGGCGTCGATGGGACGACGAGCCGGCCTGGCTGCTCCGCTGCTGGCCGTGATCGTGCTGCTCGGATTGTGGGACCTCGTGACCCGGGTGTTCCATGTACGGGCCATTGCCCTGCCCAAACCCGGCAACGTCTTCCGCACGATCATCGACAATCCCGGCTTCTTCGCCTCCAATGCCAGGGTGACGCTGGCCGAGGCAGGGGTCGGCCTCCTCCTCGGCTTCGGCGCGGCCGCCATCGTCGCCAGCCTCATGGCCCACAGCCCGACGCTCGAACGCCTCTCGTGGCCGGCCATCATCGTGCTGCAGTCGACGCCCATCGTGGTGCTGGCTCCCATCCTGCTCACCTGGTTCGGGTTCGGTCTCCTCCCCAAGGCCTTGATCGTTGCCCTCTTCGTCTTCGTTCCCTTCGCCACCAACATCCTCACCGGACTGCGATCGGTGAGCCCGGACCTTCTGAATGTGGCCGCCTCGGTCGACGCGTCGGCCTTCGAGGTCTACCGGCGGCTTCGCGTCCCCTTCGCCCTGGCCGACACGTTCGCCGCGGCCCGCATCTGCGTCTCGCTGTCGCTGGTGGGCGCAGTGATCAGCGAGTTCTACGGCGGTTCGACGTCGGGACTCGGCTACGAGTTCCGCCGAGCACTCAGCCGGATCGATCCGAACGTGGCCTGGGGATGCGTGGTCATCCTGGCCGGCTTCGGCATCATCGGAACGTTCGCAGTGCTCGCACTCGAACGACGAGTTCTCCACTGGCATCCATCACACCGAGGAACAGGATCATGACCCCATCAAACGGAACTTCGGGTGTGCGTTCAGCGCACCCCGGCCCTCGACCCGCCACCGAATCCAGACCGACCGGCTCGATGAGGACCGGTTCGAGGAGGACCGGTCCGAGGAGGATCGGTTCCGGCACGTTCGGGACGACCTCCAGGAAGTTCGGTGGTCTGGCAGTCTCCATGGCCCTGCTGGGGGCGATCGCAGCCTGCGGCAGTGACTCGGCCGGGTCCGATGCCGCCGGTTCGAGTGTCGATCCCTGCGAACGCAACGCGTCCGTCGGCACCATCACCTTCGTCACCGGCTTCGACTTCGCCGCCTCACCGGGCATCCTCGATCCGATCGTGGCCGAGGCCGAGGGCTACTACGACGCCTTGTGTCTCGATGTGGTGATCCAACCGGGTTTCGCTCCGCAGAACCATGCGCTGGTGGCCAGCGGCCAGGCTCAGTTCTCCAATGCCGGGTCCTTCGGCGAGGTGGTCAAGGCGAACGTGGACGGCGAAGCCGGTCTCGTGGTCCTCGCCCATTACGGCAAGACCGCCATCGAGGCGCTGGTCGTTCCGGCCGACAGCGACATCGAGACCCTCCAGGATCTTCCCGGCCATGTGGTCGGCATCAAGGGCGATCTCCCGTTCTCGTTGCAGACGATGATCGGCCAGGCCGGCGTCGAGCGTTCGAGCTTCGAAGAGCTTCTGCTCGACACCTTCGACCCGGTCGCCGGATTCGATCTCGGAATCGATGCACTGCCGGTGTACAAGAGCAACGAACCGTTCCAGCTCGACGCCGCGGGCTTCGAGTACCGAATGTTCGATCCCCTGGAGGAGGACGTGCCGTCGTCGTTCGGCCTCCTGGTGGTCGGCCAGGACTTCCTCGAGGCCAATCCCGAGGTCGTGGCGGACTTCCTTCGCGCCTCACTCAGGGCCATGGCCTTCTCGATCGACAATCCCGATGCCGCAGTCGACGATGCCCTCGACCTCATCGCCACCAACGTGGGCTCGTTCCTCGGCGACTACACCGAACGGCCGCGTTGGTCGGTCGAGAGCGCACTGGTGGCCGACCTCACCCCCGAGGGCGAGGGGTACGGCCAGATCGACCAGGACAAGTTCGACGCCGAGATCAACGCCCTCACCGAGGTAGGGGTCTTCGAATCCGAGCCGGACTGGCGTGCGATGACTGCGCCGGACCTCGCTGATGCGATCTACGACGGCGGCACCGAAGTCCCCTGGGAGCCCTACCGCTGAGGCCACCCCCCTCGGTACCGGCCACGGCCGCTAGCGTTGCCGGATGCGTCTCGGTATCAACGGCTCCGGCCTCGTGTCCCAACCCAACCTCGAGGACATCACGGCGGCGGCCGTGGCCGCCGAGACAGCCGGTCTGTCCAGCTTCTGGATGGCGCAGATCGGCCTCATCGATGCGCTCACCCTGTTGACGGTCGCCGGGGCGAAGGCCACCTCGATCGAGCTGGGAACGGCCGTGCTGCCCACCTGGGTGCGTCATCCCCAACAAGTGGCGGCGCAGGCCCTCACCACCCAGGCTGCCGTCGGCGGACGACTGGTCCTGGGCATCGGTCTGGCCCACCAGCCCTCGGTCGAGAACCGGTGGAACCTCACCTGGGAGAAGCCCATCCGGCATCTGCTCGACTACCTGGCCATCCTCGAGGAGCTGATGACCACCGGTC
>JAHECQ010000029.1 GCA_024641625.1 Acidimicrobiales bacterium
TGGCCCCGCCCTGTCGACCGGCTTCACCTGGAGCGGACAGGCCGTCACCACCGACAATCGTCTCATTGCCGCCGGAGCAGGGTCGGAGGGCATCCTGGTCTTCGAGGTCGCCGCCGGTCGCAGGGTTGCCCAACTCGAGCAGTTGGGCAACCTCGTGGCATCGCTCAGCTTCAACGCCGACGGCAGCCGCTTGGCGGCAGCCAGCGGTGACGGCGCCGCAATGGTTTGGGAGACCGACTCCTGGGCGGTCCTCGACCCGGAGCTGGGAGAGGGTGGACAATCGGTGATCTCCCTGCGCTACAGCCCCGACGGGCGCCTGCTGGTCACCATGGACGCCGAGGGAGGCCTAGCGTTACGAGATCCCGAAACCGACGAAGTCCGTCATCGACTTGCCGGCAGCGGCAGCCCGAACATCGCCGACGGGCTCTTCTTCTTCGCCGACGACGGCCACTACCTCGTGACCGCCGCCGACGGTTCGGCCCGCCTGTGGGACCTCGAGGCCGGTGTCCCCATCGGTGATCCGTTCCCCAACGATCAGAACAACCGCATCTCGGGCACCGACGGGCTCCCTCGATTGGTCACCGCCGTCGACGGCTACCGTCTGGTGTGGGATCTCGACATCGCGACCTGGGACGAGCTCGCGTGCCAAGCCGCCGGGCGGAATCTGACCCGCAAGGAGTGGGAGCAATTCGCCCCGTCCGGAGACTACCGGGTGACGTGCGAACAGTGGGCGGCTGCTCCCGACATCGACACCGATCGAGTGCGGGCACGCACGAGCGAGTCGCAGGACCCCGAGTTGACGCCACTCGAGGCCCAGGCCGATGAGGCCGCCCGTGAAGTCCGGCAACTCCTCGAAACCGGCGACGTGGTCGCAACCGAGGCTCTCTGCGAGGCCAGATCGAGCGAACTGGGTGAAGCGTGGGAAGGCGAATCCGAGCTTCCGAACAGCCCGATCGCCGGCAACAAGTTCCACCGCTACTGGATCATCGAGGACGGTCTGCGGCTGTGCGCGGGCAAGAGCTTCGACCAAGCTCTCGAACGCTTGACCGTGGCCATCGATGATCCGAACTCGGTGTGTGGTGGCTACCCGTCGCCGTGCGCCACCCCACGAGAGTAGGACTCGTTCGACACACCAGCCCGACCGCCCATAGTTTCCGCAGGAGTATCCACCGTCATGACCGCAAGAACATTCCGTCTCCTCCTCGCTCTGATGGCCATCGTGGCCGGCGGAGCCGCCTACTACCTCATCACCCTCGTCCGCCCGGGCGACGAGGTGGAGACCGCCCCTGTGTTGATCGAGTTCGGACCGGACGGTGCGGCGGTTCCCGAGGAGGAGCAGGAAAGCGTCGGCCGAGCCGAGCTCATCCGATCGGCTGACGGCATCAGCACCAAGACGGAGATAGAAGGTCTGAGACCCGGCGGCGTCTACACCTTCTGGTTGGTCGTTTATCAGGGCGAGAGCGAGTTCCCTGACGACTACTTCGTCAACAAGGGGCGCGGGGTGGTGGCAGGAGACGACGGGCGCGTCGCCATCTCGATGAAGTCGTCGACCGGCGACACCAGTATCGAGGGTTGGTATGTGGAGGATCTTGGAACCGAGGCGAAGTTTGCCGAACTGTACGATCCTCTGGGAAGCCAGGTCAGGGTCGAGATCGTGTATCACGGACAAGCCGATCGAGCGGGCGACCAGTTGAACGCCTGGCTCACCGACTTCTGGACCGGTGATCCGGAGGTCTGCGCCAATCCCCTGGGGACGCTCGGCACCGGTGCCGTTCCCGAACATCCCTACTGCGCCGGATACTGGGCTGCGACCTTTGCCGTCGAAGGCAGCGAGGGTCCGCGAGGTGCGACGAGGGCTGTGCAGAACGAGGACGAGTGAGCGCCGCTTCAGTCGGCGAGGCCCAATGCGCTGCGGAACCGTTCGACCAGGTGGACGCCGTCACGGGGCGGCACCACCTGGGGCGGGGTCTCCGCCGACACCTTGAACACGACCAACGAGGGCCCGGGCCCACGTCGAAGCAGGTCGACGGCGTGGGCCATGGAAGCGTCGCCGTCGGCCGAGCGAACCATGGCGGTGGCGGCGAACCCACACGCCGCAGCCACGGCGGCCAGGTCGACACCCGAACCGGTCGCGGTGGGTTGCATCCCGGTCTCGCCGTAGTGCTCGTTGTCCAGCACGGCGATGCCGAGATTGCGGGGTGCCGCTGCTCCGATGGTGGACACCGCGGTGAGCCCCATCAGCTGTTCGCCATCGCCGGTGACCACCAGCACCCGCTTGTCGGGTTGAGCCAAGGCGAGTCCGAGGCCGACCATGGCCGCCCCGCCCATGGCACCCCACAGCGGGAAGGTGAGCGGATGATCGCCGACGGCGGTGACATCCCAGTTCGGCGCCCCGAGACCGGCCACGACCAGCAGGTCGTCTCGGCCCGCCAGCAGCGCCGCGGTCACCGCTCGACGATCGAGCTGTTGGCCCGGCGGGTCGGCCGTTGGAGCTCCGGTGCTCATCGGTCGTCGCCCGAGAACTTCTTGACGCCGATCACCGACTGCTCGATGAGCACCGCAGTGGCGGGACCTCGATGGTCGAAGGTGTCGATGCACGCATGGGTGATGGCTGCGGCCACGGCATCGGCCGAGTGCACTCGACGCACGTCGACTCCCATGAGCGACATGACTTCGCCGGCGACCGAACCCATCGGCACCTGCCACGGATTGGCCTCGCCCGCTTGGCCTCGCATGGTGACGAGATGGACCGCAGGTACCTGACAGGAGGCCAACAGGCTCAACATGTTGATGCAGTTGCCCACGCCACTGGACTGCATGAGCACCGCCGCCCTGGCTCCCCCGAGCCACGCGCCGGCAGCCAGGGCGATGCCCTCTTCTTCGGTGGTGAGGCGAACGGTCTGCACCCGAGGATCGCCGTCGAGCCGCACGATCAGATCACGCAGGCCGCCGTCGGGCACGTAGCCGACGACGGTGATACCGGCGTCGAGCAGTGCTTGGTGGGCCGGCGCCGTCCAGGTCGACTCGGTCACTCGGGCGCAACTTGGAGAATGCACTCGATCTCGACCGGAATGTCGAAGGGCAGCTCGGCCATCCCCACGGCCGAACGGGTGTGGATGCCCGCCTCGCCGAACACTTCGTGGAACAGTTCCGAACAGCCGTCGATGACCGCAGGGGTCTGGTTGAAGCCGGGAGCACAGTTGACCATGCCAAGTACCTTCACCACCCGGATCACCCGATCGAGCGATCCCAGCTCCGAGCGGGCCGAACTCAACAACTGGAGTCCGGTGAGACGGGCGGCATGTTTGGCCATCTCGAGGTCGACCTCGGCACCGACCTTGCCAACGATGCGTTCGGTCTCGCTGACGGGCCCGTGGCCGCCGATGTACAGCATGTCGTTGACCAGCACCGCCTTCACATAGAGACCGGCCGAGGGATACCCGGCGGGCAACGTGATACCGGCGGCGGCCAGGCGCGCCTCGTGACCGGGGGTGTGCTCAGAATCGTGACCTGAAGACATCGGCCGAGCGTAGTAGCTCACGACGCCGCAAGGGCAGACTGACGGCATGACGAATCGGACCGTACTGATCGCCGGTGGAGGTATCGGAGGCATGACCATGGCCCTGACCTGCCATCAGGTGGGTGTGCCCTGCATCGTGTTCGAATCGGTCGCCAAGCTTGCGCCACTGGGAGTCGGCATCAACCTCCAGCCCAACGCCGTGCGTGAGCTCTTCGATCTCGGGCTCGGCGCCGATGTCCTGGACACCGTCGGCATCCAGGCCCGTGAGTGGGCGCTCGTGGGACGCAACGGCAACGACGTCTACGCCGAGACCCGCGGGCTGCTGGCCGGGTATCACTGGCCCCAGTACTCGGTGCATCGTGGCCGACTCCAGATGTTGCTCCACGACACCGTGGTCGACCGTCTGGGCGCCGACTCGGTCAGACTCGGCCACAAGGTCGTCGGCTACCGCAATCGCGACGACGGCGTGACCGTCGACGTCGAGACCACCGATGGTCGACAGCACACCATCGATGGCTCGGTACTCATCGGAGCGGACGGACTCCACTCCGCGGTCCGGGCCCAGATGTACCCCGATCAGGGTCCGACGCAGTGGGGTGGCGCCATCATGTGGCGGGGCACCAGCCCCGGCGTACCGATTCGCTCGGGTGCGTCGTTCGTCGGCCTCGGTTCACTCGATCACCGCGTGGTCCTCTACCCCATCTCCCAACCCGACCCCGTCACCGGTCTGGCCACCATCAACTGGATCGCCGAGATCACCGTCGATCCCTCGACCACCGACCGACCCAACGGCGATTGGACCCGCCGAGTCGAGCTGGACGACTTCATCCACCACTTCGAGGACTGGGACTACGAGTGGTTGAACGTTCCCGAGATGCTGCGCGCCTCGTCGGAGATCTTCGAGTACCCGATGATCGACCGCGACCCCGTCCCTCGATGGGTCGATGGTCGTGTGGGGCTGTTGGGCGATGCCGCTCATGTCATGTATCCCGTCGGATCGAACGGAGCGAGCCAGGCCATCGTCGACTGTCGAGTGCTGGGGGCCGCCATGGTCGACCACGGCGTCGGCATCGAAGCACTGCTCGCCTACGAAGCCGACCTGCGCGACGACATCTCGGCGCTGGTCCTGCGCAACCGGGGAGCCGGTCCCTTCGGCATCCTGGGTATGGTCGACGAACGCTGCGGCGGGGTGTTCGACGACATCAACGACGTCATTCCACAAGCCGAGCTCGACGAGTTCATGGCCCGATACAAGGCGGCTGCAGGGTTTGCCATCGAGACACTGAACGCGTCGCCACCTACCATCGCACCCGGCGCAAGGGTCACATCATGAGCCTCTTCCCACCCCCTGAGTCAGATCGCCGACAGGCCATCGTGCTGGTGCACGGCGCGTGGGTCGGCGAGTGGAGCTGGTTGCCGATCCTGCCGCAGCTCCGGGCATCGGGCCGTCCGGTGCACGCAGTGTCGCTCACCGGCCACGGAGCCCGCAGCCACCAAAGTGGACCGCAGGTCACGCTGGCCGACCATGTGGCCGACGTGGTCGGCCTGATCGAAACCCTCGACCTCGTCGACATCACCCTCGTCGGGCACAGCTACGGCGGCCGAGTCGTCACCCAGGTCTGGCCCAGGGTCAGCGACCGCATCGCCCGCATGGTCTACCTCGACGCACACACGCCTGTTGCCCCCGAAGCCCCTCAATCACCCGATCGGGTGGCCGCGGCCGAGGCCAACGGCGGCATGCTGCCCTTCACCGACTACGTACCTTCGATCGACCTCGTGGGCAGCGTCGAGGCACGCGACTGGTTCATGGCTCGAGTCATGCCCCAATCGTTCCGGTGTCTCAACGCCCCATGGCAGGTCGACCTCCCCGATGCGCTACCGAAACTGTTCGTTTCGGCCACCGGCGACCGTCCGAATCGCTTCAGCCGCTACGCCGAGGTGTGTCGAGACCACCCGGCGTGGGACTACCTCGAACTCGACGGCACCCACTTCCTCATGATGACCAATCCCGACGAGGTCGCCGACGCCATCCTCGGGAATTCGACGAAGAGCGTCACCGGATGCGGGTAGCTTCGCCAGGGTGCACGCTGTAGAGACCACCGACCTCCGCAAGACCTATGGCGACACCAAGGCGCTCGACGGTCTGAATCTCGAGATGGAGCGAGGCAGTGTCCTGGGCGTGCTCGGACCGAACGGCGCCGGCAAGACCACCACGGTCAAGGTTCTCACCACGCTCACCCGCCCCGACAGCGGCCGAGCCTTCGTCGACGGCATCGACGTCGTGGCCGAACCCGACAAGGTCCGAGCCCGGATCGGGCTCACCGGCCAGTACGCCGCCGTCGAGGAACGCCTCACCGGCCGGGAGAACCTCCACTACGTGGCCCGCCTGTTCCACATGCCCAAAGGCGAAGGCCGGGCCCGCGCAAACGAGCTGCTCCGCCGGTTCGATCTCCTCGAGGCAGCCGACCGGGTGGCCATCGGCTATTCGGGCGGGATGCGACGGCGGCTCGACATCGCCATGAGCCTCATCGCCCGACCAGCGGTGCTGTTCCTCGATGAGCCCACCACCGGCCTCGACCCACGCAGCCGCCTGGCCATGTGGGGTCTGATCGAGGAGTTGGTGGCCGAGGGAACCACCACCTTCCTCACCACGCAATACCTCGACGAGGCCGAGGCGCTGGCGGACTCGATCGTCGTCATCGATCGGGGCCAGGTCATCGCCCGCGGCACCGCCGACGAACTCAAGGACCAGATCGGCGGAGACCGCCTGCTCATCACGCTGTCCGATGCGGCGGCGGCGTCACCGGCGGCCGCCGTCATGGCCGCCATGGCCACCGCAACAATCGAGCTCCCCGAGCCGGGCAAGCTGCTGGTTCCCATCCACGCCGGAGGCGGCATCATTCCCCAGGCCGTTCGAGCGCTCGACCATGCCGGTTGCGACATCGCCAACATCGAACTCCGCCGACCCAGCCTCGACGACGTGTTCCTGGCCCTCACCGGACATGTGGCCGAGACCATCGAGGACGATCCGAAGTGACCACGACACCCGTCGCCCACCCCGACCGACCTCCCGTTCCGTCCGGGCTCATCTGGCACGTCCGCGACGCGTGGACCGAGGCCACGCGGCACCTGCGGATGATCCCACGCAACCCCGAACTCATCGCCTTCGCCACGATCCAACCCATCATGTTCGTGCTGCTGTTCGTCTACGTCTTCGGCGGCGCCATCCAGATCCCCGGCTACGAGAACTACAACCAGTTCCTCATCCCTGGCGTCATGGCCCAAACCGTGGTGTTCGGTTCGGCCTCCACGGGCATCGGGCTGGCCGTCGATCTGTCGAAAGGTCTGGTCGACCGCCTGCGTTCGCTGCCGATGAAACGCTCGGCCATGTTGGTGGGGCGCACGCTGGCCGACCTCATCAAGAACACCCTGACCTTTGTCATCATGCTCATCGTGGCCTTTCTCCTGGGGTTCCGGTTCAAGGGCTCGCTGGGCGAGGCGCTGTTGGCCACGTTCTTGTTGTTGTTCTTCAGCTACGCACTCAGCTGGGTGCAGGCGCTCATCGGGTTGTCGGTCGGATCGGTTGAAGCAGCCAACTCCCTGGGGTTCATCTGGATGTTCCCGGTGACGTTCGTGTCCTCGGCCTTCGTCAGCCCCGACACCATGCCCGGCTGGCTGCGTCCCATCGCCCGACACAATCCGTTCACCCGGGTCACCGATGCAGGTCGGGCGCTCTACAACGGGCTGCCCACCGACGGCGCCATCCTCGAATCACTGGCCTGGTCGGTGGGCCTCGTTCTCGTCTTCTCGTTCCTGAGCTTCCGCAAGTTCGGCAACGCCGACTGAGCGACCCGGCCTCAGGCCGGAACGGTCATCCCCGGCATCATGCGCAAGGTGGTGATGGCGTGGGCCGCCATCTCCTCGCCGACGAAGAACTTGGTCGCCACGAGACTTGTCAGGCCCCGCTGATTGATCAGTTCGCCGCGGACGACGAAGCTCGGGCCGAGAATCGGCTCGAAGTAGTCGCATCGCATGTTGATGGTCACCATCCAGTTGCGGGGGGCCTCGGGGTCCTTGGACGCCGGGTTCAAGGTGTGCACCGTCTGGATGGCGACGAAGTCCACGTAGGTCGGGGTGAAGCCACCGAACAGCTGGCCCTGAGGGTTCTTCAACCGCTCGGGGAGATGGCACTCGACCACCAACAGTCCGGGCGCTTCTTCGAGAACACGCCAGTTCCAGGCCTCCAGCACATCACCAGCCCCATGCCCCGTGGGAATGAACGGGCTGGTCGGCACCGCGCTGGTCGGCACCGTCGAGTCGGGCCGTTCGGGGCCTCCGGAGTCGTCACTGATCATCGGGCGTCTTGGTAGCAGACCAGTCGACCCTCTGCCAACGACGCCGGCTCCTCGCTCGAGGGCGATGGTGTGCCCTAGCCTGCGTCGATGTCTTCACCTTCACTCACCAACGGCGAGCAGTCAGCACTGGATGCCGCGCAGCGAGTGGCCCGAGACGTCATCGAGCCTCTGGCCGACACCTGGGAGATCGAACGGCGGTTCGCTCACGAGAGCTTCGCCGCCGCCGCCGAAGCCGGTCTGACCGCGCTGTTGGTGCCCGAACACCAAGGTGGTCGCGGACTCGGCCCCGTCGCTTTGGCGTTGGTGCTCGAAGAACTCGCAGCAGCCGATCTGGCTGCGGCCTTCAGTTTGGTCGTGCACAACAACTTCGTGCGCGGCCTCGCTGCCAGTGGCAATCAGCATCTGATCGACTCCCTGTTGGCCGACGCGGTGGCGGGCCGCGCAATCGGAGCCTTTCTCCTCACCGAACCGGGCGCAGGTTCGGATGCGGCCGCCATTGCCTGTCATGCCCAACTCGATGGCGACGAATGGATCATCAATGGCGAGAAAGCGTGGGTTACCAACGCCAGCGCGGCCACGGTCTTGAACCTCTACGCCCAGACCGACCCGACGCTCGGCCATCGGGGCATCGTGTCGATCGTGGTCGACGCCTCGACGCCGGGGGTGACGCGACTCGAGCCGTACCAATTGCTGGGCGGCCATGGCATGGGTACCGGTGGATTCCGATTCGATGACGTACGGGTGGGCGCGAAGAACACGCTCGCCCCGGTTGCCGAGGCCTTCGCCGCGGCCATGGTGGGCATCGACCTTGCGCGTGTCGTGGTGGGTGCGATGTGCGTTGGCATGCTGCGACGCTCGCTGCGTGTTGCGACCGAGGCGACCAAGGCGAGGCAACTTTTCGGAGCATCGGTGGCCGACAAGCAGGGCATCCAGTGGATGCTTGCCGACGTCGCCACCGATCTCGAGGCCACCCGTCTGTTGACCTACCGGGCAGCCGAGTTGCTCGAGGCCGGGGCTGATGCGACCTTGGCCGCCGCCCATGCCAAGAAGTTCGCAGCGCGTGCGGCCGAATCAGGCATTGCCGCCTGCATGCAGAGCCTGGGCGCCATGGGGTTCCGTCGGGGTGAGGGCAACCCGCTCCCCCGGCATTTGGCGGCGGCTCGGATCTCGGCATACATCGACGGCACGACCGAGATCCAGAACGTCGTCATCGCCCGACATCTGTTTGCCGGGGAATCTCAGTCCTGAAGACCGAGGCTCATCATGCCGCCCACCAGATTGGTCACGTCGGAAAAGCCTTGGGCCACCAAGAACTCAGCGGCCTTGCCGCTCCGGCCACCGCTGCGGCACAGGAACGCCACCGGGCGGTTCTCGTCCAACTCACCGAAGCGATCGGGCAGCTGGCCGAGGGGAATGAAGATGGTGCCGGGCAGCGAGGCTGCCGCGGTTTCCTCGGGCTCACGCACATCGACCACTTGCACTCCGGCAGCGATGAGGGCGGCATGTTCGGACGCAGGGGTTTCTTTGAAACTCATACCCAAAGCCTAGACAAAAGTCCGTACAAAGGGCGAACGCAGACGATCCGAGCAGGACGAACCTCGTTGGCTTCGCGTCGCGACGCCAAATCGATCTAGGTTCGTCGGCGATGCGGTTCATGCGCTCCGTCACCCCCCTGGCCGTCGTGGCCGGCGTCTTCGGTTCGCTGGACACTGCACTGAACATCGCCTTTCCGGATCTCAGCGATCACTTCGATCTCGGCGTCTCCCAACTGCAGTGGGTCGTGGTCTGTTATGTCCTGGCCTACGGAGGGCCGTTGCTCGCCGCCGGCCAGTTGGGAGATCGCTTCGGCCACGGCCGCATGCTGAGCATCGGGGCCGCGATGGCGACGGGGGCGCTCGCCTTGTGTGGGGCGGCACCGACGTTTTCCGTCTTCTTGGCCGGTCGGGTGTTGCAGGGCATCAGCACGGCGCTGGTCATGGCCTCGGCGCCGGCCCTGGTCACCTTGAGCGCCGACGACGCCAATCGTGGACTGGCCATCGGTCGCTTCCAGACCAGCGCGGCGGTCGGTCTGGCCGCCGGACCGGTGCTCGGAGGACCGTTGGTCATCTGGGGAGGTTGGCCTGCGGTGTTCTGGTTCCGGGTGCCCCTCGCCGTCGTGCTCCTGGCGTTGGCGCTGACGGTGCAGCGGACGACTCGGGCCCGTGTCGCCCTCACCGCCAACGCAGAGCACCCGGGAACCGTGCACCCGGATCGACCCGACATCGCCGGTGGCGTGTTGTTCACCGTGGCGCTGACGGGCGGGCTGCTCGCCATCAACGGCGGCAGGGCGCTCGGTTGGACCTCGCCCGTCGTCCTCGGCGCCACGGCGATCACCGCCCTCATCGTCGCCGTCATTCCCCGGGTGGCCCGGCGAGCCGAACGACCGTTGCTCGACCCGTCGCTGATCCACGAACCCGACTTCCTGGCGGCCAACGTGTTGGCGATCGTGTCCAACGGTGGCATGTTCGCCACCTGGCTGTTGATGCCGGGGTTGTTGGTCGACGGCCTTGGTTGGGGCATCTTTGCCGCCGGCTGCTGTCTGGCCGTCTCGCCGACGGCCACTGCCATCCTCGCGCCCATCGCCGGACGACGCGCCGACCGTGGACAGGGAGCAGGCCTCGTCGTCGGCGGTCTGACCCTGCTCGCCGTATCGATGGCGCTGCTGGCAGTGGCCGCGCCGCTCGGGCTCGACGCTGCCTCTTCGCCTCGCCGCGCCATCGGAACGATCGGCATCGTCCTCGGCATGTCCGGTGTCGGCCTCGGGCTGGGCGCGTTCGTCGTCCCCAACATGAAGACGATCATGGGTGCCTTGCCTCGGTCCAGCCAAGGAGTCGCCGGTGGTCTCGCGCTGCTGGCCAGGACGGCAGGCATCGTCGCCGCGGTCGCGACGGCCAGCGCGCTGTTCGATGCGGTCGAGCCCGACCGCGGGTACGCCGCCGCCTTCAGGTTCGTGTACCTGGTGATGGCGGTACTCCTCGCGGTTGCTGCGGGTGCGGAGGCGCTGCGCCGACGACGCGGGTCGCACGATGGCGAGCCCCTCCGTGGCTTGGTCGACTCGCGGTGAGAGGTAGTCTCTGGCCATGACCGATGGCACCGCCGGCTCGACCCCAGAGCGTTCTGCTACCCACGATCTCCTCGATCGATATCGGGCGGTGCTGCCCTCGTACGTGAAGCCCATGTACGCCGATCCGATCTCGATCGACCACGGGCAAGGTGGCTACGTCTGGGATCTCGAAGGCAACCGCTACCTCGACTTCTTCGGCGGCGTGCTGACCACGATGGTCGGCCACAACAATCCGGCAGTCACCGCAGCGATCCAGGCACAGGCGGCCAAGGTCATGCACACCTCGACCCTCTACCTCTCCGAACCCATGATCGCCTTGGCCGAGAAGATCGCCGGGCTGTCCGGCATCCCCGATGCGCGGGTCTTCTTCACCACGTCGGGAAGTGAAGCCAACGACACCGCCATCCTTCTGGCCACCTCGTTCCGGAAGTCCAACCAAGTGTTGGCGATGCGCAACAGCTACCACGGTCGATCCTTCACCGCCCAAGCCATCACCTCGCATTCCTCGTGGTCATCGACCAGTCTGTCGGGTCTCCAAGTCACCTTCGTCCAGGGTCCGTACCGCCTGCGGTCGCCGTTTGCCGGCCTCGACGACGCAGCCTTCACCCAAGCCGCAGTCGACGATCTCAACCAGCTGCTCGACATGACCTCGGCCGGCAATCAGGCGGCGCTGATCGCCGAACCGATTCAAGGAGTGGGAGGCTTTGCCACGCCCCCGGATGGATTCTTCGGGGCGATGCACAAGGAACTCACCAATCGGGGCATCTTGTTCATCTCCGACGAAGTGCAGACCGGCTGGGGTCGCACCGGCGAGCACTTCTGGGGCTACCAGGCCCACGGCATCACCCCTGACATCCTCACCTTCGCCAAGGGCGTGGGGAACGGCATCACCCTGGCGGGCGTCGTCGCCCGAGCCGAGATCATGGACACGATCGAGGTCACCTCGTTCTCCACGTTCGGCGGCAACCCGTTGTCGGCGGCCGGCGGGCTTGCCACACTCGACTATGTCCTCGACAACGACCTCCGGGGCAACGCCAAGGCGATGGGCCACCGCTTCGAGAACGCTTTCGGCCCCATCGTCGACCGCACACCGTGGATCGCCGAGCTGCGCGGACGGGGCCTCATGTGGGCGTTCGAGATCACTGCGCTCGACTCGTTGCAGCCTGACCCGGCCCGGACCGGCGCCGTACTCGAGGCTGCCAGGCACCACCGACTCCTGGTGGGCAAGGGTGGTCTGTACGGCAACGTCATTCGGCTGGCGCCCATGCTCGACGTGACGGCCGAGGAGATCGACGAAGGGGTGGGGGCGCTGGAACAGGCCATCGCCGACGCCGACTGACAGGGCAACCGGACAACTGATCGAATGAGCACGGCAAACAAGGGAGAAGAACATGCAGGTGACCGACAGGGTGTGTGTGGTGACCGGTGGCGGCAGCGGCATCGGCAAGGCACTGTGTGAACGATTCGTCGCCGACGGTGCGCGCAAGGTTGTCGTGGTCGATCGGGCGGCCGAGAACGCTCGTGCGGTGGCCGAGGCCATCGGCGGGCAGGCCGAGGTGGTCGATGTCGGCATCGCCGAGGAGATCACCGACATGCTCGAGCGGGTCGAACGTGAGCACGGTCCGATCGATGTGTTGTGCAACAACGCAGGCATCGCGTCGGGTGGCGACCCGTTGAACACACCGATCGACGAGTGGCAACGTCAGTGGGACATCAACCTCATGAGCCACGTGCATGCGGTACGGGCCGTACTCCCGGGCATGCTGGCCCGAGGCGAAGGGCACATTCAGCACACGGCGTCGATGGCAGGCATCCTCACCAGCCACGGCAATGCTCCCTATGCCACCTCCAAGCACGCCGTCGTGGGACTGGCCGAGTGGCTGTCCATCACCTATCACGACAAGGGAATCCGGGTCTATCTGCTCGCACCACTGGGCGTTCGCACCCCGATGCTCGGATCTGCGGCCGACAGTGAGTGGGCCCGGTCGGCCGCCGGCCCGCTCAAGACGCCGGAGGAAGTGGCGCAACAGGTCACCGACGCCTTCGCCGAGGAGCGTTTCCTCATCCTCACCGATCCGATCGCCCAGGAGTGGATGGAGTTCAAGACGAAGGATCCGGAGAAATGGCTCCGAGGAATGCGCAAGCTCCAGGCGCGTCTCGATGGGGCACAAGGCTGAGCAAGGCCGGCCGCATGACCACCCCCTCGACGAAGCGTCGCTCTTTCACCAAGGACACGTTCGATTTCCTGAGCGAACTGGCTGCCAACAACGAGCGCCCATGGTTCGATGCCAATCGAACTCGCTACGAGAACCACGTGAAGGAACCGGCCCTCGACTTCATCGAGGAGTTCCGGCCGTCGTTGCACTCGGTCAGCCCACACTTCGAAGCCAACGCCCGAGCCAACGGCGGCTCGCTCTTTCGTATTCACCGCGACACCCGCTTCTCCAACGACAAGACGCCCTACAAACCCAATACCGGGGTTCATTTCCGCCACGAGCGGGCTCAGGACGCCCACGCACCCGGCTTCTACCTTCATCTCCAACCGCGCCGGTGTTTCGCCGGTGCCGGCCTCTGGCACCCTCAGCCGGCGATGGCCCAGATTGTGCGCTGCTACATCGACGAACACCGTGACGAGTGGCTGGCGGTCACTCGCCGGCCACCGTTCACCGACCGGTTCTCCCTCACCGGCGATGCACTGGTGCGTCCGCCCAAGGGCTTCGCCAAGGACGACCCCCTGATCGAGGACCTGAAGCGCAAGGACTTCATCGCCATCACCTCACTCACGCACAAAGAGGTGACGGCGGCCACGTTCCGGGACGACTTCGCTCAGCTCTGCCGGGACACTGCACCGTTCATGAAGTTCCTGTGCGCCGCGCTCGACATTCCGTTCTGACGGGGATGCCGGCGAGATCAGGCCTTGCTGCTGGGTTCCTTGGGTAGACCCAGGCCGCGTTCGCCGATCACGTTGCGTTGGATCTCGTCGGTGCCGCCGTAGATGGGGGGAGCAGGCGAGAACAGGATGAGTTCCTGCAGCAGCCCATCGGTGGCAGCCGCCCGCCCGGTGATCACCGCGTCCGGGCCGAGAATCTGGCCGGTGAGATCGCGGGCGATCATCAACATGCGGGTGTTCATGAGTTTGGCCAGATTGCCCTCGACCCCGGCGCCCAAGCCGGTGTTCTTGCGGCCGATCTTCCGTTCGGCCGACTGACGCTGCATGGTCATCGAGGAGATCCGGTGCAGGCTGTGGAGCTGAGCCAGTTGCTGGCGAACAACCGGATCGGTGTCCTTGCCCCGGGCCTCGGCCTCCTCGCTCAGCAGACCGAGGATTCGCCGTCCCACCGCTCCGACGGACATGGCCTCGCGCTTGCCGAGGAAGTCAGTGACCGGACGATCGAGATTTCCGGCGATCGGGCCGGGCGTGGCGGTACCGAACCCTCCTCCGTGTCCTCCGCCGATGCCCGAGCGTTCGAAGGCAAGGGTGGTGTTGGCCACCTTCCAGCCATTGCCTCGCCCGCCGATGATGTTGGCGGCCGACACCCGAGCCTCTTCGATGAAGACCTCGTTGAACAACGCTCGACCGGTCATCTCGGTGAGGGGACGCACTTCGACCCCCGGCTGGTTCATGGGGAATCCGAAATAGGTGATGCCTTGGTGCTTGGGCAACTCGGGGTCGGTACGAGCAATGAGCATGCCCCAGTTCGAATGGTGACCATTCGACGTCCACACCTTCTGGCCGGTGATGATCCACTCATCGCCATCCTGAACGGCCTTGGTCTGCAGACCGGCAAGGTCGGATCCGGCCCCCGGCTCGGAGAACAACTGGCACCACGACTCGGTGCCGTCGAGAATCCGAGGTACCCAACGCTCGATCTGCTCCGGGGTGCCGTGGGTGGCAATGGTGGGTGCCGCCAGCAGCATGCCGAGCCCACTCGGCGGGCCGAGCACTCGGCGCTCGGTCATGACCCTGTTGGCCGCTGCCGCCTGAGCGCCGTTCCAGCCGCGACCACCGGCCTCGACCGGAAGCGTCATGTTGACGAAACGCTCCCGGGTGAGGTGGGCCCACCACTGGCCCACCGTCAGCGACGTCTCCCAGTACTCGTCGATGAACGCATTGGCCAACGCTGCGATTTCCTCAACCGACTCGTTCGACATGGGCTCCCTTTATCTGTGTTCGGTCAGGCTCTCTTGCCTGGATGCATGCTTGCCTGGGTACGTGCGTGTACCAAGACGATCCCATTGTGGCCGATCGAGCGCTCAGCGAGAACCTTGCCCGTCATCAACTTTGACGATCGTCCCGGTCACGAATTCCGACGCGGGCGAACACAGGAACAGCAGCGCCGAATCGAGCTGCGCCGGATCGCCCAGCCGGTGCCGGGGGAAGTGACGCGTGATGTCGCCCATTCGCTCGAGCATGCCGTCCATCATCTCCGAGGCAAAGGCGCCTGGAGCGATGCCGTTGACGTTGATGCCAAAGCGTGCCCACTCCACCGACAACGCCTCGGTCATCCGGTTGATGCCCGCCTTGGTGATGGAATACAGGGCAGCGCCCTGCCCGCTGTACTGATAGGCGCCCATCGACGAGATGTTGACCATCCGTCCGGGTAGTTCTGCGGCGATCAACCGTCGAGCCACTTCACACGAAAGCAGGTAGGGGCCACGAAGGTTCGTATCGAACACCGCGTCGATGAGCTCATTCGACATCTTGTGGGCGCGTTGCGCGTCCGGGATACCGGCGTTGTTGACCAGGATCTGCACCGGTGTACCGAACACAGCCTCGGCCTGATCGACCGCCGCCACCAACGACGCCGGGTCGGTCATGTCGATGGCCACGGGCGCCGCCATGCCTCCCGATGAGGAGATCTCTGCCGCCAACGCGTCGAGGCGATCGCGACGCCGACCGGTGACCACGACCTTCGCTCCGCACGCCGCCAGCACCAAGGCGAACCGTCGCCCGAGCCCCGAGGTCGTTCCCGTCACCAGAGCAACCTGGCCCTCGAGATCGGTGCTTGTGTTGGGCAACGGGTAGGCAGAACCAGGAGCAGTAGTCATGGTGCCGTTCTACTCCTTCATCGGTTGCTCACCCAACCACAGCAGACGTACGTGGGTTCGGTGGGCGTGAGGTGGAGCGGACTAAGGTCGCCGCATGCAAGGATCGACCGACATCACGCCGTTCACCATCGATGTCCCCGACGCAGTGCTCGACGACCTGCGTCAGCGGTTGACCGGCGCTCGTTGGCCCGACCGCGAGGTCGTCGACGACTGGAGTCAGGGTATGCCGCTCGCCTATCTCCAAGAGGTGTGCGAGTACTGGGCCAACGGTTACCAGTGGCGGGACCGGGAAGCTGCGCTGAACCGGTTCGATCAGTTCACGACCACGATCGACGGGCTCGACGTCCATTTCGTCCACCAACGATCGCCTCACCCCGATGCCATGCCGCTGCTCATCACCCACGGATGGCCGGGGTCGATCGTCGAGTTCCACAAGGTCATCGAGCCGCTCACCAACCCCACGGCGTTCGGTGGCGACGCCGCCGACGCCTTCCACGTCGTGGCGCCCTCGCTCCCGGGCTTCGGGTTCTCGGGCAAGCCCACCGTCCCGGGATGGGGCGTCGACAAGATCGCGGTCGCCTTCGCCGAACTCATGGCCCGCCTCGGCTATGACCGCTACGTCGCCCAAGGCGGAGACTGGGGATCGGCGGTGACCACCGCCGTCGGCGCCACCGACACCGGGCACTGCGCAGCGATTCATGTGACGTTGGCCATGGGCGCGCGACCGAAGATCGATGGCGATCCGACGCCCGAAGAACAGCAAGCACTCGACGGCGCGGCCTACTACCGGCAATGGGACTCCGGGTACTCCAAGCAACAGTCCACCCGGCCTCAGACCATCGGCTACGGCCTCGTCGACTCACCGGTGGGCCAGGCGGCCTGGATCCTCGAGAAGTTCTGGGCCTGGACCGACTGCGACGGACACCCCGAGAACGTGCTCAGCCGCGACGAACTGCTCGACAACGTCATGTTCTACTGGGTGAACGCCGCCGGCGCTTCGTCTGCCCGCATCTACTGGGAGAGCTTCGGGCGGGGCACCCGCCACACCGTGGCCATCCCCTCGGGATTCGCCGTGTTCCCCAAGGAGATCGTGCGGCCCGTTCGCAAATGGGTCGAATCGAGCTTCACCGACATCCGCCACTGGGCCGAGTACGACAAGGGCGGGCACTTCGCCGCCTTCGAAGTGCCCGATACCTTCGTCGGCGAACTGCGCGACATGTTCCGCCCCTACCGATGAGTTCCTGAACGAATGAGGCGCCGGACCATCCTGGCTCCAGCGGTGGGGGCATCTCCCCCAGGCGCCGATGGCGCAGTCGACAGCGCCGCCGGCTGGATCGTCGTGGGCGCCGCG
>JAHECQ010000357.1 GCA_024641625.1 Acidimicrobiales bacterium
GACTCGGTCGGAGCTTCGCGTGGGCGTCGACCGGATCCTGTGGGCGGTGAGCTGGGCCTTGCCGCCGTTGGCTGCATTGCTCTTCTGGGGACAGTTGCGTGGGGACGCCACGGTGGCCGAGGGTGCGGTTGCGGCAACTGCCGGTGTCGTGGCGCTGGTGCCCCAGGGCCTCGTGTTGCTGGTGAGTGCTGCGATGGCGGTGGCCGTCGTCCGTCTGGCCAGGCAAAATGTCGTGGTGCAGGAGTTGTACGCAGTCGAGGGGTTGGCCCGGGTCGATGTCATCTGCCTGGACAAGACGGGCACCCTGACCACCGGGCGCACACGCGTGGAGAGCATCGAAGCATTGACCGGCACCACCGAGGAGCTGCGAACGGGACTGGCGGCCCTGGCCGGGGCCGAGCAGCCGCCGACTGCGGCGATGCAGACGATCGCTGCGGTGCTCGATGACGACCCTCAGTGGGAGTTGGCTCGATCGATTGCCTTCTCGTCGGCTCGAAAATGGTCGGGTGCCACGTTCGTGAACGGTTCCACCTGGATGCTGGGCGCGCCCGAGATCCTGCTCGCCCGGGTCGACCGGACACTGCGAGCCGATGTGTTGCGTCGTGTCTCGTTGTTGACGAGTGAAGCTCGACGGGTGTTGTTGGTCGCCTCGAGTGAGCAAGCTCTCGGTGATGGCGAGGGGATCCCGGAGGACCTCGTGGTTCGGGGTCTGGTGGCGCTGTCGGAGGAGGTACGCCCCGATGCTGCAGACACCATCGAATACTTCATCAGCCAGGGAGTCGGGGTGAAGGTGATCTCGGGCGACAACGTGGAGACGGTGTCGGCCATCGCCCGGCAGCTCAGCATTCCGGGGGCGGAACGGGCCGTCGATCTCCGGGTCGTCGAGGAGATCACGGCGGACCTCGCCGAGTCGAACACCATCTTCGGCCGAGTACTGCCGCACCAGAAGCGCCAGCTGGTCGAGGGACTCCAGCAGGCGGGCCACATCGTTGCCATGACCGGCGACGGGGTGAACGACATCCCTGCGTTGAAGAAGGCCGACATCGGCATCGCCATGGACACCGCGACCTCGGCCACCAAGGCGGTGGCCCAGTTGGTTCTGCTAAACGGGCGTTTCGACCTGTTGCCTGGAGTGGTGGCCGAGGGGCGGCGAGTGGTGGCCAACATGGAGCGCGTGTCTGCTCTGTTCGTCAGCAAGACGATGTACGCCGCCGTCTTCGCCCTCGTTCTGGGCATCAGCGGGGTGGACTTCCCCTTCCTGCCCCGACACTTGACCTTGACCGACTCCCTGACCATCGGGATCCCGGCATTCCTCCTGAGCTTTCGGTTCGTCTCCGAGCCGTGTCGTCCGGGGTATCTTCGCCGTGTGGTCCGATTCTCCGTACCGGCCGGACTCTGGGCGTCGGTCCTCACATTGACGATTTATTGGATGGCTCGCTTCGGCTGGGACCTTCCGTTGGACCAATCCCGCAGCCTGGCGACCCTGACACTCGGCTGCGCCGGTTTGTGGATCCTGCAGTGGCTGGTGCGGCCGCTCGATCGGCTCGAAGGCGTTCTGCTGGGAGTCCTGGTCGCCAGCTTCGTCCTCGTGTCGATCGTTCCCTTGTCGGCCCGTTTCTTCGCGCTGGAATTTCCTGATCGGTCGAAGACGTTGTCGACGCTCGGAGTGATCGTGGTGGTCCTGGCGGCGACACAGCTGCTGTTGGTGCAGCGCGTGCGAGTGGACATGGGAACCGACGCCGTCACGGCGGGGAGTGAGTCGCAATGACTGAAGGTGGATCTGGGCCGGTTGCGATCGTCGGAGTGGATGGCTCGGACCATTCCCTGGCCGCACAGGCGTTCGCCGAGGCGCTCGTGGGTGCCGAGGGATCGGTTCGCACGATCTTTGCCGATGGGGCCACTGATGCAGCCGAGGTCTTGGTGGCCGACGCGATCGCGACGTCGGCCGACCTGATCGTGATCGGAGCACATCGAGGACCGGCTGGGGTTCCTCGTTCGATCGGAAGTGTGACCCACAAGGTTCTCCGCCACGCGCCCTGCCCCGTGGTAGTCGTGAAGGCGGGGGGGATCGATGCTGATGCGTCGGCCCCCGTGGTGGTCGGGATCGGCGACGGTAGAGCGACCGAAGTGGCGTTGGCATGGGCCGAGCGGTACGCCCGCGCCGGGCATCGAGTGCTCCGACTCGTCCGGGCCGTCGACCTTCATCCGATGATCGGACGTGATGATCCGTTCGAGGTCATGGCTTCGTACATCGATCCGAAGCAACTGCTCCGGTGGGCCACCGACGAGGTCGAGTCGCTTCGATCGACGCTCGCGACCGACGACCTCGTGGTGGAGGCTTCGGTCGACTGGGGCTCGGCCGGCGGGCGGCTGGTGGAACGCTCCGCCGACGCCTCGTTGGTGGTCGTGGGCAAGCACTTCGATGGCCGCCTCACCGGCTATCTGACGGGGCGATGTCTCCACCACGTGTTGACCCACGCAACGTGCCCGGTGGTGGTGGTGGGGGCCACGCCGGAATGGGGCGAGGGGTCATAGTCGGCTTCCCTCGGTCGAAGCTTCGGCGGTACGTGACCACCTGAGGGAGCCACCCGAGCATGAAGCGACAAGAGGCAAGCCTGCCGATCCACCGGATCCGGCGGCCGGTCGAGCGGATCATCCATCTCGAGAACATCTCGGGGTTCGCGCTGATCTTGGCCAATCTGTCGTGGGGCGAGAGCGTCGACCACTTCTGGCATCAACACCTGCTGGTGCAGATCGGGCCCCTCGAGGTCAACGAGTCGCTGGTTCACTGGGTCAACGATGCGCTGATGACCATCTTCTTCCTCGTGGCCGGTTTGGAGATCAAACGGGAATTGGTCGTCGGGGATCTCCGTGACCCTCGAACAGCGGCGCTACCGGCGATCGCTGCCCTCGGCGGGATGGTGATGCCGGCGCTGCTCTTCCTGCTGGTCGCCGATGCTCAATCGGCCGGCGGCTGGGGCGTTCCCATGGCGACCGACATCGCCTTCGCCGTCGGCGTGCTGACGCTGTTGGGAGACCGGGTGCCCTCGGGGCTGAAGCTCATGCTGCTCACCTTGGCCATCGTCGACGACCTCGGGGCGATTCTGGTGATCGCCATCTTCTATACCGCGTCGCTCAACGTGACTGCGCTGTTCATCGCCTTCGGGTTGATCGCGACCCTGGTGGCGTTGCGGGTCATGGGCGTGTGGTGGATGCCCATCTACGGTCTGGTTGGCGCTGCGCTGTGGTTTGCGCTGTTCGAGTCGGGAGTGCACGCCACCCTCGCCGGGGTGATCTGTGGCCTGATGGCGCCTGCGATCCCGAGACGTCCCCACGAGACACCTGGCGGCGCATCCCAGCATCTGACGGTGGCCGAACTCAAGGAGATCGTCTTCGATACCCGCGAAAGTCATTCGGTGGTGGATCGACTGATCCACGGTCTGCACCCGATCACCGCACTGCTCATCGTCCCGATCTTCGCTCTTGCCAACACCGGCGTCCCGATCAGCGGCTCTGGGTTGGCTTCCGCCGCCGGGGCCTCGGTCTCCCAGGCGATCGTCGCCGGTCTGGTGCTCGGCAAACCCATCGGCATCGTTCTTGCCGCCTGGCTCGCGGTGAAGCTCGGGATCGCCGTGCTCCCCAAGGGCGTCGGTTGGCGCCACATGATCGGCATGGGGTTCCTGGGGGGCATCGGCTTCACGGTGTCGTTGTTCGTCACCGACCTTGCCTTCGACTCCGAGGTGCTCGTGGATGACGCGAAGCTCGCCGTGCTGACGGGCTCGATCCTGGCCTCGATCGTCGGCGTCGCCATCCTGTCGCGGTGCAAGCCCGACGGAGACGACCCGGGGCTCATCACCTTCGAAGAGTTCGATGCCACACGAGGTGCCGATGTCATGGTCGATTCGGTCGGGGCTCAGGGGCCTCTGGCGACCGTCGGACGGAACGAGGCCCGCTGATGAGCGACATGCGTCTTGTCTCCAAGGAGCAGATCCTGGCCAATGCCTCGGCGTTGCCATCTCCACCCCTGTTGGTGCTGGAGCTGCTTCGTCTTCTCGATGACGAGGATGTTGCCATCAACAGACTCGCTGCTGAGGTGGCGAAGGACGCAGCCCTGGCCGGTGATCTACTGAAGACGGTGAACTCGGCAGCGTTCGGTCTGTCGTCCAAGGTCACCAGCATCGATCGTTCCATCTCCACGATCGGCCTTCGAGGTTTCCGGTCGTTGTTGGGCAAGCGGGCGATGCGGGCGATGATGTCGTCGGGCGATGCCCCGGTGATGGTCGAGATCCGACGTCGATCCCTCGTGAACGCCACGCTGGCTCGGGCTTTTGCCCTGGAGCTCGACCAGGCAATCGGCGAGGAGGCCTTCCTCGCCGGTCTGCTGGGCTCGTTGGGCCATCTTGCACTGGCACGGGGCGCTCCGGAGGTCCACACCACGCTCGCCGACATGTGTCAGGGATGGCCGCGCGAGGCGGCCGAACGAGAACTGCTGGGATTCAGCGTCGACGAGATCACCGCAGAGCTCCTCGCTCAGTGGTCGATGCCGGAGATGCTCAGC
>JAHECQ010000358.1 GCA_024641625.1 Acidimicrobiales bacterium
CCACGTGCCCGGGCGACACCTCGAACCGACCGGCGGCAGCCAACGCTCGCAAGTCGGCGCTCAATGCGGGAGACAGATCGATCTTGCCTCCACCGGGCACTTCGAGGTGCCCGGCCACTTCGGCATCGCCGACGATCGTTGCCAGCGCGAGGATGACCCGAGTGCCGGGGAGGACCGTGTCCTCCGGAGCAGCGTAGCCGGGTACCGGCGTGCCATAGAGCAACAGGTATTCGTGGGGATGCTGGCGGGCCCAACGGCGAATCGCTCCGGCGGCCGCCACCCAACGATCCAGGGCCGGGTCCCCCATCGTCCGGGTGACCGATCGCTCGACGACCGAGCCGAGCGAGTCGTAGGACTCGATGATCAAACGAGTGAGCAGCTCGTCGCGACTGGCCACGTATCGGTAGACGGCCGAGGACACCATCCCGACCTCACGCGCCACCGAGCGCAACGAAAGCCCCGCACCGCCGACCTCGGCAAGTTGGCGGCGGGCGGCAGCAAGGATCTCGGCGTCGATCCGCTGTCTTGATTCCCGGCGCGAAGTGCGTGGCGTTGCCATCGCCACAGCATCGCACATTCCCCCGATATTCGAGAGCACCGCTCTTGCTTTTTCGACTTCAGTCGAGTTGACTACTTTCAGAGAGCAATGCTCTCTAATTCCATCTCGCTACCGTCCGATCAACAAGAGAGCAGGACCACCACGATGTCCGACACCGATCGCTATCTCGCCCCCGGCTGGTTCAACCGCCGAGTCTTCAACCCGATGGTCCAAGGACTCACCCGAGTCGGCGTGTCGCCGTGGGGAGCCCGCCAGCTCGATGTGCGCGGCCGAGTCAGCGGCGAGTGGCGCAGCGTGCCGGTCAACCCGCTCGACCTCGAAAGCACCACCTACCTCGTCGCACCCCGAGGCACGACCCAGTGGGTGCGCAACGTCCGAGCTGCGGGCACCTGCCGCCTGCGCAAGGGCCGGCACCTCGACGAGTACGTCGCCCTCGAGCTCCCGGACGCCGAGAAGACCATGGTGATCAGGGAGTACCTGCGGCGCTGGGCATTCGAGGTCGGTCAGTTCTTCGATGACGTCGACAAGAATTCTCCCGATGCGCGCATCGCCGAGGTCGCCCCCGGGTTCCCGGTGTTCCGGCTCGAGCCGGCCTGAGCCGACAGGCGCCAACGGCCATCGTTCCCGCAACAACGGGACCCTCACCGAAGCCGAGAATGCCGCTTGTACCAGCATCGGGTTCCGGGTTCGCTCCGACACCGACCTCGATCGAGCGCGCCAGTGGTTCGAGGCTCGCGGATCCGCGTGAGGTACTGCCACGCCTTGCCCGGAGCGAGAACGTCGATCTCCCGGTTGTCGGTTCGACCGGGACCGGGTGGTTCCCTGCGGTGCGCTTCGGTCACGTCGGTCAGTGCCGAGCCCCTGAGGGCTGACACCTCGCTCCCCGAGATCGTGTTCCTACCGCGGTGGGCGATTCGATGGCGCCGATGAGGTTCGACGACAGGGCCTTCGGTCACTGCGCACGGCCCACGCTTCGCAGCCACGCAGACCGGTCCGGGCGCGATGACACCGGGTCGCGTCGCCGGTAGTCCTCGAGGCCGGAACTACGAACCGGGGGGCGTGCCTCGCTCCATCTCGCGACGGATCTCCTCCTCGCTGATCGGTCGTCGGAAGTGGACATCCCAGCCGTTGAGGATCACGCCGACTCCCCAACCAGCGATGGGCCAGATCGGCCAGAAGTACCCGCCACCCGATGACGCCCAGATGAACACGAGCAGGGCATTCACCACCACGTACACCACGAGGTGCGTCTTGAAATCACGTTGTGCCTTCAATCGCTTCACTGCATTTGCACGGCGGACTGATTCGTCGTCCATGTCATATCCCCTCTCGTCTCGGAAGTTCAGACCCGGACCACCTGCATCATTGCCCTGGCAATCGGTCGTGGACAGGGACGAAGGTCATCGACAGTACGCCTGGGCAGCCTGTGCGGACCAGAGGAACCGGCCCGGCTTCCCGGCCGACGACTTCTCCCCGAGCACTGGGCCCTGGTTGGCGGGTCGATGATCGAGTTGCGTGACGATGACCTCGCACAGCTCCTGATCGAGTCGCCACACCCGGCCGGTTGGCTCATCGATGACCATGCCCAGGGGAACCTGTCGACACCCGACGAGGATCTGGTGCTGTTCTCGTCCCCTCCGAGCAGCTCTGTTCGGAGGGGACCTGCGAGGCCCTGGGAGCCTAGTGGTCCTGCCGGGTGCGGGTGCGAGTGCGCTGCGTGCCGAGCGCCAGGACAACGAGCCCTCCGATGATGACGAAGTACATGACCGGACCGAGCACGGTGGTCAGCGCTGCTCCGGCCCCGACGATCGCGAGGCCCACCGGCAACAGTGGGTCGGCATCATCGGAGAGTCGACGTCGCACCGGCACCTGGGGCTGAGGTCTCGACGCCGATGGCAGCCTGACAGTCCCGCTCGCTAAGGTCCTGTGGAGCGCGCCGCTTACCGCCGGGGGTACCCATGGGAGAACTTCAGCCGCCGGACATCGTCCGACTGGCCTACGTGGAATTGACCGTCACCGAGATCGACCGGGCGAAGGAGTTCTGGGTCGACCTGCTCGGCCTCCACGTCACCGAGGAGCACGCGACCTCGGTCTGGCTCCGGGGTCACGCCGAAACGATCCACCACAACGTGATCCTCACCGAAGCCGAGCATGCCGCGTGCACCAGCATCGGATTTCGGGTTCGCTCCGACGTCGACCTCGATCGGGCGGTCGAGTGGTTCGAGGCTCGCGGGTGTCGGACCCTCGACCTACCGGCCGGCTCGCGTCTCGGGGCCGGTCGGACTGTCCGAGTCGAGGATCCACTCGGGTTCACCATCGATTTCGTGTTCGAGATGGACAAGGTCGAGCGTCTCCTGCGTCGCTGGGACCTTCATCGAGGGGCCAAGATCTCGAGAATCGACCACGTGAACGTTGTCGTGCCCGATGCCCAGGCCGCGCACGACCTCTACACAGAGCTCGGGTTCGGTCTGGCCGAGACCATCGAGAGCTCGGATCATCTCTACGCCGCTTGGATGTTCCGCAAGCCCACCGTGCACGACATCGCCTTCACCGAGGGTGTCGGGCCCCGACTCCACCACATCGGTTTCGACGTGGGCGAGCGGAGCAACATCCTCGACCTGGCCGACGTGATCGCCGCGCGAAACTTGACGTGTGTCGAGCGCGGCCCGGGCCGACATGGCGTCTCGGCCGCCTTCTACCTGTACATGCTCGACCCCGACCAGCATCGCGCCGAGATCTACACGACCGACTACTTCACCGGCGACCCGGACTTCGAACCCCTCCGATGGGATGTGGAAGACCCTCGTCGACGCGACTATTGGGGTGGTCACGTGGCCCAGAGCTTCTTCACCGACGCTTCGCCCGTACACGATCTCGACGGCGAGAAGGTGAAGACGGCGGCGCCGAGCCACGCCGGGGAGACGGTGGTCGGCGCCGACGGGTTGCGTTGACATGGATGGCCGACGTGTCGTCAGGCCTGCAACCCACACGCGGCCAGGACGAGTGTTCTCGCCCGGCATCGTTCACAACGGATTGTTGTGGGCTTCGGGAGCGACGGGCTCCGATCCCGCAACCGGTGAGATCGTCGAGGGCGGCGTCGCCGAACAAACGAGAAAGGCGCTCGAGAACCTGGAGCTCGTCGCCCGGGAAGCGGGGACGTCGCTGGCCCACGCGCTCAGGCTCACCGTCTATCTGACCGATATCGCCGGCGGGTTGGCCCCCATGAACGGCGTCTTCGCCGAGGTCTTCCCCACCGATCCCCCGGCCCGATCGACCATCGAGGTGGCCGGCCTGGCTCGACCGGGGCTGCTCGTCGAGATCGACATGGTCGCAGGCATCGATGCGTGACCGGGAGGTCCTGGTTCTGGCCAATGCCCGGACATCTTCGGACCCGGGGCGCGAACCGGAAGCCGTGGCCATCCAACAAGGTCGAATCCTCTGGTGCGGCGACCTCGCCGGGGCCCCGACCGCGGGGAGGGTCATCGATCTCGGCGGACGGTGGATCGTCCCGGGGTTGACTGACAGCCACACCCACCTGCTGGCTGCGGCCCAGCAGAAACTGCAGCCGGCCATCGCCGATGACACGCCCGACGTGCAACGGTTCCTCGATCAGTTGGCGATGGCCCAGACCGAACTGGCCGCCGACGAATGGCTCGTCGCCTCGTGCGAACTCGACCCGGCCGGCCTGGGCGAAGGCCGCTTCCCCACACGGGCCGAGCTGGATCGTCTCGCCCCGACCCGACCGGTGGTCGTCCGATGTCTCGGCGGGCACGTCGGGCTGGCCAACTCTGCGGCCCTCGATGCCTCGGCTGGAGTACTCTCCGAAGTCCCGCGGCCGAGCTGACCGCCGGTCGCCTCACCGAACAATCAGCCGACCGACTCTTCCAGGCCTGCCCACCGCCGAACCCCGACCGGCTCGGGGATGCGCTCGTGGCCGAGGCCGAGGAGTACGTCCGACTCGGGGTCACGTCGGCG
>JAHECQ010000359.1 GCA_024641625.1 Acidimicrobiales bacterium
ATTTGGTTGACATGGGGCTCCTCTGGTTGAAAGCACGACTCTGGATGAGGCTAATCGTACGTGTCGCGGAAGCCCTGGAAAGAGCATCGGGGAGGTTCACCCACGCTCCGATGACGACCAGGATGGCGTCAACCCCCGAAGCATCACGCTCCTGCCGACCACTGGGCACGAAAGCCGGCCGAAGGGGTCAAGGCCGAGACCCAGCCGACTGCCCCTTCGAGCCTCGGGGATGGTGCACCGAGCGGAATCGACGTGGCCACGATCCCCGGGTCGACATCGACGGCGTCGCCGCCGAAATCACCGGCAGCGTTCCAACGAACGTTCCCCGAAGCCGAGGCGGGACGACCATCGGCCGCCTTGGTCATGTCGACGATCAGATTGTCGTTCAACACGAACTCGATGTCGGCCAGCTCGAAGGCCTTGCCACAGCCGATCAACGTGTTACCGGTGATTGTGACCCGCAGTTCGCCGCCACCGACGTCGCGCAGGTGCAGGCAGCCGGCCTCGTCGTAGCGTGCGGCATCACCGGCCCGATCCACGACCGTGCCGTTGAGGAGATTGTCGGTGAGGGCCAGGGTTCCCTGGGCGCATGTGGGGGAGCCGCCGTTGTTGCAGTCGACCTGAAACGGGGTGAATGCCGCCTCGACGATGTTCCCCGTCACATAGATGTCGGCGTTGACGTAACCGACGCGGATCGCGTTGGCGTTGAGGTATTCGCCGAACTCGTCGGCGACGGGCCTGAAAAGGTTGGACGACACTGTGATGATGCCGCCGTCCGGCCCCGATTCGGGCGATGCGAACCGGCTGAAGGAGTTACCCCCGGGCTTGTTCTGGCCGACGAACAGGGCGGTGTAGGCGAAACCGTCGAACGTGTTCTGGGAGGCCCGAGCATCGGTGTTCCCCTCCTTGAACGACAGCGCCTGGTGGAAGACACCGAAGAAGTAGTTTCGTTCGATGACCGGACGGATCGACCCGTAGATGAGGACGCCATAGTCCATGTAGCTCTCGTTGGTGGTACGTCCCTCCGGCAGCGCCCCAATCGCGTTCGGCACATCCTCGACGAGGTACGGGTTCAGGAACTCGTTCTCGGCCACGACCACGTCCTGGGTGTCGAAGAGGCGGACGGCCTGAGAGGCCGTGTATCGGAAGGAATTGCCTCGCACGACGACGTCCCGTACCCGCTCGACCCTCAGTGCCGCACCCGAGAACGAGTCCCCGATGTTCTCGAAGGTGATGTCGAGCACCTGTGAGCCGTCTGCCTCCTCTCCCCCGACGATCAGACCCGCCAGCGGTAGTGTCTCGTTTCGTTGATCCCTCGGTGGCTCGAGGGAGGCGGTGATGACAGCCGCCCGCGGCACCTCGGAACGCAGGGTGAGACGCTTGCCGAACGCGAGGTCGCCCGCCACCAGGTGTATCCCGGGCCGAAGGACGATTTCGTCGCCTGACCTGGCCGCTGCAATCGCCTCGGGTATCGAGCGATAGTCGCTCGACGCGACGAGCGAACCCTGGGTGGAGGAAACGTAGAGCGACTGCGGCTCGAGTGATGATGTGGGCGTGGATGGCAGCGCCGTGGTCGGGGCGGTGGAGGTCGACGCCACTCCGATCGGCGTCCCCGAAGGGGAGCTACACGATGCCCCGCTCAGCACCACGACCAGCAGCGTCACGATTCCACGGACCAGCCCCGGCTGTTTGGCCGTCGTTGCCCTTCGACGTGTGGATATGCCTCGAGCAGCAGAGTTCCGATGAATCTCGACGCAGGGCATTCACTGAACGATAGACCCCGAGGCTCCAGCTTCCCGGGCGGGTGCGGGCCGAGGGTGTCGGTTCGTCAGAGCAACTCGACGTTGTCGCCGCTGAGGCGGTGACGCGAGTCGAAGATGTAATCGGAACGCTCGATCAGTCGGTCGTAATCGACGTCGTCGTGATCGGTCACCAGCACGACGACATCGGCCAGATCGATTTCTTCGTCGGTGAGCTCGACACGTTGGATCATCCGATCGAGCTCGTAGTAACCGTCGACGTGGCTGTCGTGTACCCGAACCTCGGCCCCCAATGCGAGCAGCTGCTCGATGATGGCCGTCGCCGGCGTCTCCCGTGCATCGTTGGAGTTCTTCTTGTAGGCGATTCCGAGCACGAGGACGCGGGAACCGTTCACTGCCTTCCGACGCTCGTTGAGCCCGAGCTGCACTCGCTTGACCACGTAGTCCGGCATGTGGTCGTTCACATCGTTCGCAATCTTGACGAACCGACTGACCGTGCCGAGCTGGCGTTCGATCTTGTACGACAGGTACGAGGGATCGATCGGCAGGCAGTGGCCGCCGACGCCGGGGCCCGGGTAGAACGGCATGAACCCGAACGGCTTCGTCGAGGCCGCGGCACCGACCTCCCACAGATCGATACCCAGGGCCTTCGAATGGACGGCCAACTCGTTGACCATGGCGATGTTGACATGGCGGAACGTGTTCTCGAGCAGTTTGGTCAGCTCGGCTTCGCGGGTGCCCGACACCGGAACGGTCTGGTCGACCAAGTTGCCGTAGAACTCCTGGACCAACTTCAGAGATGCCTCGTCCATGCCGGCGACGACCTTGGGTGTGCGCTGGAAGTTCCACACCGCATTGCCCGGATCGATTCGCTCCGGCGAGAACCCGAGATGGAAGTCCTGGCCCGCCATGAGGCCCGAACCCTCTTCGAGAATCGGCTTGAGAATTTCTTCGGTGGTTCCGGGAAACGTGGTCGACTCGAGAATCACGGTCGAATGCGGCCGGAGGAAGCGACCGAGCAGGACCCCGGCCGACTCGATGTAGGACAGATCGGGAGCACCGTCACGCAGCGGCGTCGGCACGGTGATGACCGCCACGTCGAAGCCTGCGACGTCCTTGGGCTGGTTGCTCGGCTTGTAGCGTCCTGTGGCCAGCGCGGCGGCGACATCGGCATCGGTGATGTCGTCGATGTGGGTCCGACCGTTGGAGAGGCCCGTGATCTTGGATTCGTCGAGGTCGAAGCCCACGACGGTGTAGCCGACCTCGACCGCCCGCATCGACACAGGGAGACCGACGTAGCCCTGTCCGATCACAACGATCTTCTGACTGACGAGTTCGCTCACGGACCATCTCCTTGGGGCAACGACGAGCTGAAGGCGCGGCTTGCCTCGCGGGCGAGCGGCTCCGTACTCCTTCGGCAAGGCTAGTGGCACGATTGAGGAGTCTCGGTGAGGAATTGGACCCGATCGAACCGGGTCGCCGGAGTCAGCGATAGGCGCCGTTGGCCCGAAGGACTTCGTCGACGGTCTTGATCTCGATGTCGGCCGACTGCAAGGTCTGCAGCACCGCACGCAACTGGGCACTCCCCACATCGAGGCTCCGGTCGTCGTCGATGCCGTGTGAGTAGAGAATGCACCAGCCTGGCCGGCGCTCGAGCGAGGAGACGATCGAAGCCAGGTCACCCTCGCCGAAGGATGACTCGTAGAGCGGGTAGGCCAACAGGCAGTTGAGATCGATGCGACCCCGGTTGATCCCGTGTCTCGTGGATCGAAGCGACTCGTAATCCCCTGCGAGCACCGTCTTCGAGGAAACCCCGACTGATCCGAATGGGTACGAGAAGTTCGTGGGCCAGCGACCGTTGGTCGCCTCGCCCAACGCCTGGCGATTGGCCTGACAGTCGGCGACCATGACCTGGGCGCTGTTGTGCAGGAGGGCGAGATGTGAAGCAGTGTGGCAGCCGATCTCGTGGCCCAGCTTCGACAAGCGCGAGACGTCGTCGAGTCCGATCGTCGGACGGTCCGGACCCAACGAATGAAGGTCGCTGCAGACGTAAAAGGTCGCCTTGACGCCGAACTCGTCGAGGATCGGCAGGCCCAGCTCGATGGCCGAAGAGGGAACATCGTCGAAGGTCAACGACACAACGGGCTTGGCCAACCGCCTCAGGGAGAGTGGCCGCCGCTTGAAACCGACGAGGTAGCGCGTCTTCGCCCAGGCGGTCGTCGAACGTGTAGTAGAAGCTGCCAATGAACCCATGTCGTTTCTCTCCTGCGCCCGCTTACCCGCAATCGTGCTCGAAAGCAGCGGGCTTCGAGGCAACCAACGGCGCGAAATGGCTGCGACTAGAGAACAACCGCTTCGGCTCCCAAGAGGACGCGGAGTTCGGGGATCAGGCCGTTGCCGGTATCGACGCAATACTCGTCGGACAGCTTCACCGCTTGGTTGTCGTTCAGGTGGATGTACACCTGCGCATCGCCTTGGTGCTGGAGCAGCACGTCCTTGAGCTCCCGGATCAGGTGGTCGGACAACTGGTTGGGTCGGATCTCGAGTCGCAACGGAGGAGCGGAACCCAACAACTCGGGTTCGAAGACCTCGATGGCCTGCGCCATCAGCTTCGGGGTGTCGTCGCGTTTGTCGACTCGGCCGCGGACCACGACCACACGATCGTCCTCCAGGAGGTGCCCGTAGTCGGCGAACGTGCGGGGGAACACCATGGTCTCGGCCGAGTGCGTCAGATCCTCGAGGACGAAGACCCCCATCAGGTCGCCCTTCTTG
>JAHECQ010000360.1 GCA_024641625.1 Acidimicrobiales bacterium
TCACGTCGAGTCAACTCCTGGAACGATGGGTCGCCTGGCAGTACCGTTCGTTCATGAACCACGCCCAGGCACCGAGCGACGACATCATCATGACGGTGGAGGAATTGGCGGAGCGCTACGGCGAACCGGTTGAGGCGGCGCTCCGCAAGGTCACCCCGGTACTCACGCCGTTGCAACGCGAGTACGTCGAGGCTTCTCCGTTCGTCGTGTTGGCGACCAACGGACCCGAAGGAGTGGACTGCTCACCGCGCGGCGACGGCCCGGGGTTCGTTCGGATCGTGGATTCCACCCGGCTCCAGATGCCTGATCGGCGAGGCAACAATCGTCTCGACTCGTTGCGGAACATCGTCCGTGATCCTCGGGTGGCGTTGCTGTTCCTGATTCCGGGAATCGGTACCACCTTGCGGGTCAACGGTCGGGCGGTGCTCCGCGTCGACGAGGCTCTGCGACGCTCGTTCGCCATGGGTGACGGCGAAGCGGCGAAGGTTCCTGCCTCGGTCATCGAGGTGGATGTCCTCGAGGTGTACACCCAGTGCCCGAAGGCGCTCATCCGCTCGCAGCTGTGGGATCCCCGGAGTCTGCGTGCGCCGGGCGACCTGCCCACCGCCGGTGCCATGATGTCGGAGATCACCGGGGGAGACATCGACGGTGCGAGCTACGACGCCGCCTACCCGGCCCGGCTGGCCGAAACCCTGTACTGATCGAGGGTTCACCAGGCTTTGCTGCCGGAGTCGGGATCGGACGATGCGATGCGGAAGAGCTTGTCGCGTGAACGATGGCCTCGCTCGAGGTGCACGTCTCGAACCGGGACCTGGAGATGCTCTGCGATCAGCTGACGCACGAGTGCGTTGGCCGTTCCGCCCACCGGCGCGGCGGCGTCGACATTGCTCGAGCATCGATCGCCTGGCCTAACATCAGCTGATGAACACCGAGCACCCTCAGCCGCCTCGCGAGGCAACGAACCGGGACGGTCTGGCGGCGATTGCGATCATCGTGCTGACGATCGCTCTCGTCGTCTTCGCCATCAGTCAAATCGTCTCCTAGAGCGGCGGCGCAAGGCCGCACGAAATCGGCCGGGAGCGGACTGGCAATCCCCCGCCGTCTGTGTTCTGATGTCGGCCACTTGGGTGCCGATCCGCTGAACGCAGATGCCCCCGGGTGCTCCAATGACAATGCGCTCAACCACCCGGGGGTCGGGTGGGAAGTGTTCGACTCTCCAGGGGGACTACATGAAGACCAGTGAAGCAACTCGAACGGTCGAGTCGCGTTGGCGCTCCTTTCGCGCGCTGACCGCGCTCCTCGCGGTGCTGGCGTTGGTTGCCGCGGCCTGTGGTAGTAGCGACTCCGACGCTTCGAGTGAGACGACTTCGAGTGAGACGACCTCCGATGAGTCGACCGTGGCTCCGGACGGCGATCCGATCAAAGTCATGACGGTGACCACCCTCAACGCCGCAGGACCGACGTACCAGAACATTGCCAACACGGCCAACGCCTACGCCGAGTACATCAATGCTCGGGGCGGCATTGCCGGGCGTCCGCTCGAGGTGACGGTGTGCGACGAGCAGTTCGATCCGGCCGTCGCCACCACCTGCGCCCGGGAAGCCGTGGATCAAGGCATGGTGTCCGTCGTCGGCTCCTTCACATTCTTCGCCGAATCGATCGTGCCCGTGATCGCCGACTCGAGCATCACCTGGTTCGGAGCGTGCTGCCCGATCACGCCGTCGGAGCTCACGAGTCCCTACTCGTTCCCGATCGGGAACCAGCCGATGTACGCAGTCGGTGCCATAAAGAAGGCCGTCGACGATGGTTGTGAGCACATCAATGCTGTCATCATCGAGGGAGCCGAGATCTTCCTCCCACCGATGGAGAACGCGATAGGGGCGTTGGGTCAGAGTTTTGGTGAGATCGTGAGCCTTCCGGCGACAGCGCAGGACTACTCGGCCGAGGTGGCCCAGGCCACGGGTAGCGACGCTGACTGCGTCATCTCCATCATCGGCGAAACGCCCTTCATCACGTGGAACACCGCGTGGACCCAGTCGGGTACCGAAGCCCGTCAGTACGGCCCGCAAGGCAACCTGAATGAGGTCTCGGCCAAGGGCAACGAAGCGGCCACCGATGGTGACATCGTCGCCGGCATGTACCCCGACATCTCCACTGCGCCGTGGGACGAGTACCGGGTGGCGCTCGACGAAGCGGGCTACGACACCACTGAGCTCGACTACAACAGCCTCGGTGGCATGGGAACCTGGGCTGCATTCGTGGGCTTCACCCAGATCGCCGAGTCGATCGACGGTGAGATCACCGCAGAGTCGTTCTACAACGCAGCGACAGCAACGTCCGAGCTGGACCTCAATGGCATGGTTCCGGTACTCGACTTCACCCAGGAGTGGACCGACGGTCTCGAGGGCTACCAGCGATTGTTCAACCGGAGTGTCGTCTTCAGCGAACTCAAGAACGGGAAGGTCGTTCCTTTGACCACGGAGTTCGAGGACGTCGGAAAGCTGGCCACCGGCGACGCCGGCTGATCTGCGCGAGCTCTCATCAGACCGGTGGGGGGCCGGGCCAGGCCCGGCCCCCCACCCGCTCTACGCGGACTCACCTGGGCGTCGCGATCCCGATAGGACACAGCCGTAAGGGGGACGATGAACGAGGTCATCAGATTTGCACTCTTGGGTCTCGGCGTCGGGGCGCTCTATGCGTTCGCGTCGCAGGGCCTCATCGCGATCTATCGCGGCACCGGCGTCCTCAACTTCTCGCTTGGAGCCACCGCCATCGCCGGCGTCTTCGCGCAATGGGAACTGCAGTACGAGCAGGGATGGTCGTTCATACCGGCAGCAGTCGTCGGGGTTGGCTGGTCAGCTCTTTTGGGAGGCCTGACTCACTGGGTGATCATGCGGCCTCTTCGCCGGGCCAGTTCGTTGATTCGCGTCATCGCCACGCTCGGAGTGCTCATCACGATCCAGGCGGCAGTGGTGCTCCGGTACGGCTCCAATCCGCGACAGGTCCCCAGCTGGCTTCCGACGGGCCGGGTCACTCTTTGGTCGGATGTGTCGATCACCGCCGACCGGCTCATCTTGTTGGCCATCGCGTCAGGTTCGGCGGCCCTGCTGTGGTTGCTGTATCGCTCGAGCCAGTTCGGCCTCGAGACCGAGGCCGTCTCCGAGAGCGAGCGCTCGGCCGCGGCCGTTGGCATATCCCCCAACCGGATCGCCATATTGAACTGGGCCCTCGGTTCGGCCGTTGCCGCCTTCGCCGGGATCTTGGTGGTGCCCATCATCACCCTCCAGGTCACGGCCATGACCTCGTTGGTGTTGGCCGCGCTTGCGGCTGCCTTGGTCGGAGACTTTCGGTCCTTCCCCATTGCCACCGCCGCCGGGCTCGGGCTCGGGATCGGCCAGACGCTGGTAGGGCGGTACATCGACCAACAGGGGCTCGGACCCTCCCTGCCGTTCCTTGTCATCATCGTCTTCCTGGTGTTTCGCGGCCGGTCGTTGCCGTTGCGGGATTACTTCCTGCGTGAGCTTCCCAAGGTCGGAAACGGCCGGATGTCGTGGGATTGGATGGTGTTCGGTACGGGTGCCATCGCCTTCATCATGTTCACCAAGCAAGCCAAGTGGATTGATGCGTTCACCGTCTCGCTCGGCGTGGCCATCGTTCTGCTGTCGATCGTGGTGGTGACCGGCTATGCCGGTCAGCTATCGCTCGGTCAGTTCGCCATGGCCGGATTCGGGGCGTGGGTCGCCGGCCGGCTGGTCGCCGTCTACGACATCCCGTTCCTCCTGGGTCTCGTCGCCGGGGTGGTGGCCGCGGTGCCCTTGGGGATCTTGTTCGGTCTCCCTGCGGTACGCACCAGAGGCATCAACCTTGCCATCGTCACCCTCGGACTCGGGACGACGATGGAACTGATGCTCTTCCGAAATCGCGACTACACCGGCGGCGTGCAGGGCACACAGGTCGGGAACCCCGACCTGTTCGGATACGACATCAGCTCCATCAAGTATCCCGAGCGCTACGGCCTGTTCGTCCTGGCCATGACCATGCTGACGGTGATCGTGGTCGGCAATGTCCGTCGAGGTCGAAGCGGTCGCCGACTCATCGCAGTGCGAACCAACGAACGGGCGGCCGCTGCGCTCGGAATCGACGTGGTGGTGGCCAAGCTCTTCGCTTTTTCATTGGCCTCCGCGATTGCCGCCCTTGGTGGCATCCTCCTGGCCTTCCGGCTCAGTTCGATCAGCTATCAATCGTTCGACAACTTCGCCTCCATCACCTTTGTCGGCTTGGCTATCCTCGGTGGTGTCGGCTACCTGCTGGGTGCTTTCGTCGGTGCCACCATGGCCACGGCCGGGCTCAGCCAGGAAGTCATCGAATCCATCTGGGGCGATGTGGGTCGCTGGATCCAGCTGATCAGCGGCATCGCAATCCTGCTCACCTTGCTCAGTTACAAGGATGGCGTCGCCGCCGAGTGGGCTCGCGTGGCCCGCCTGCTGAAGCGGGTGAAGAAATGGGGGCGGCCCTACATCATT
>JAHECQ010000361.1 GCA_024641625.1 Acidimicrobiales bacterium
GGTCTGATCGACACACCGATCTATGGTCAGGGTGAAGAGGCCGAGAAGTTCAAGGCGCACCTGGGACAGTCGGTGCTGTTCCCGAAGCGGCTCGGCAGCGGTGAGGAGTTGGCGTTCATGGTCGTCGACCTCATCACCAACCCGTACATGAACGGTGAGGTCGTTCGCGTCGACGGCGGCATTCGCCTTCCGCCTCGCTGACCGAACCGAGGCTGACCGCAAAGAAGCCAACCGCGTGCACCTTCACTACGCCAGACGGAGTGAAGTGCACGCGGTTGGCGGCGTTTTGGCCCAGGCATCACACCGCGATCAGCACCACGGGCGCGACCGGCGCCGCCAGATTCGAACGCTCGGCAACAACCTCGACCGTCGTCGCCGAGCGGCGAACCGAGACAACGTCGGCAGTACGAAACGATGCCACCCGTATCGACCACGAGTCGATGGTGGCTCGAGACGATCCGGTGGAGAAGAACGTGGTCATCGGTCCTTCGGGCTGGTAGGCGTTGGCCCCATCGACCACGACCGTTTCTCCCGACGTGAGACGAACGAGGTACTCGATCTGGACCTCCGTGGGGTTGGTGACGGCCGTGGGGTCGTGGTCGAACGCGGGGTTGGCGATGGCAGTGGACATTGGCGGATCTCCCTTCAACACGCTCCCGCAGTATGTCGAGCAACTGTGACAACGTCTGAAGCCTGAGCAGGCGTCGGCCGGCCTCGTCTTGGGAGGATCGGCGCGTGTGCGGTAAAACGGGTTACCGACCAAGGGGGTTGACCATGAGCGAGGGTGTCACCGAGAGCGCGTTCGTGATCGACGACCGGGAGACACCACGATTCCGAGTCCACCGTTCGGCACTGGTCGAGTCGGACATCCTCGAACAGGAACGGCGGCTGATCTTCGATCGATCCTGGTTGTTCGTCGGCCACGAGAGCGAGCTGAACGAGCCGCACGACTTCCGCACCCGCCGAGTCGGCGGCCGACCCATCATCTTCACCCGCCACACCGACGGCACCGTCCAGGTCTTTCTCAACTCGTGTCCGCATCGGGGAATGGCCATCGAAACCAGGCCCGAGGGCACCGGACGTTTCCTCAAGTGCTTCTACCACGGCTGGAGCTTCAACACCGAGGGCACACTGGTCGCCCTCCCCGACGAGGATTCCTACGGACCCGACTTCGACCGGCACAATCTGTGCCTGGCCCGACCGCCCAAGGTCAGTTCGTACCGGGGCTTCGTATTCTTGTCCTGGACCGAGGACATCGAGGACCTCGAGCAGTACCTCGGCGGAGCCTGCGACATCATCGATCTCTTCGCCGACCAGTCCGATGTGGGCATGCGGGTCATCGGCGGTACCCACCTGTATGCCATCCGCGCCAACTGGAAGCTGCTGAGCGAGAACAGCTACGACGGCTATCACGCCATGACCACCCACCATCGGTACCTGGCGATGCTGAAGGAATCGGGCAAGGATCTCTCGAAGGTCTTCGCCAAGGGCACCGGCCCCAACCTCGGCTGGGATCTCGGCAATGGCCACGCCGTCATCGGCGGTGCCGACGGTACCGGAGGCACCAACACCGGGCTGGGCCGCGACCTTTCGACCGAGGCCGCACTGCAGGCACAGGTGACGAGGCGGGACCACTTCGCCGCCAAGTACGGCGAGCACTGGGCGAACCGTATGTTCAGCGGACGCAATCTCGTGCTGTTTCCCAACCTGGCGCTGGTCGATCTGATCATGGGGATCACCATCCGCACGTACTATCCGGTGAGTCCCGACTACATGGAGGTCACCGCATGGAGCCTCCAGCCCGGCGATGACGACCCGGAGCTCCAACACATGCGTCAGGAGAACTTCCTCACCTTCTGGGGTCCGGCGGGCCTGGCGACCCCTGACGACATCGAAGCGCTCGAACGATGTCAACAGGGCTTCGCCGCCTACGAGCTCGCTCCGTGGAACGACATCTCCAGGGGCATGGTCCGCAATCGGCCCAACTTCGCCGACGAGCTCCAGATGCGTACCTTCTGGCGCGAGTGGGACCGTCGGATGACCGGCACCGTGCATCCTCCCGAGGTGCCGATCACGCCACGGGCCGGCCGGGTGAACTGGCCCTATCAGCCGCCGTCGGATCCACATCGGGTGGGAGAGCCGGCGTGATGCGCCACGAGGTCGAGGACTTCCTCTACCACGACGCCGCACTGCTCGACGCCTGGCAGCTGCGCACCTGGTTCGAACTGTTCACGCCCGAGTGCCGGTACCTCATCCCCACCACCGATCGACCCGATGGTGACCCGACACGCGATCTTCATCTGGTCAACGACGACTGGTTCCTGTTGTCCCAGCGGGTCGAAGCCCTGATGGATGGCACGGCGTGGGCCGAGTCGCCCCAGTCCACCACCCATCGCATGGTCTCCAACGTTCGATGTTCACCGGGAAGCGACGGCTCCATCGCGGTCTCGGCCAATGTGCTGGTGCACCGATCTCGAGGCGACCGCCTCGACGTGTACCCGGCGCGTCTCAACCTGAAGCTCGTTCGCGGTGGGGCCGCCGGGTTCGAGATCGTCGAACGCCAGGCCGTCTTGGCCATGGAAGAGCTGCGACCCCACGGTCGTCTCAGCATCCTGCTCTAGCCACGAACGACCCCGCACCAACTCGGGTGGGGACGATATTGCGACACCACCAAGGGAGCCATCATGGCCGAGATCCAGTTGTTGGGTATGACTCATTATCCCCCGTTTGCCTGGTCCGATGATTCGATGGCGGGCATCATGCGGGCGATCCTCGGCGACCCCGACATCCCGGCCGAGGCCAAGGACCCTGCCCGTTGGCCGGCGCCCATGGCCGCAGAGTGGGGAGCCGATGCCGGCAGAGCAGCAGCACCGGTACACCGCGCCCAGTTGATCGAGGGATTCGACCGGGTACGGGCCGAACTCGAAGCCTTCGATCCCGACGTCATCCTGATCTGGGGCGACGACCAGTACGAGAACTTCCGCGAGGACCTCATCCCTCCGTACTCGATCCTGGCCTACCCCGACCGAGTCGTCCGCCCCTACGAGACCGAGGTGGCCAAGCGGTTCCCCGGCTACTGGGACGAGCCCGACGACTTCGAGGTACCGATCGCCGGCCGCCCCGACATCGCCCGGCAACTGGTCGCCGACCTACTGGCCGATGGCATCGATGTGGCCTATGCCTACCAGCCCCTTCACGACGACCAGCTGCCCCACGCCTTCCTCAACACGGTGCTGTTCCTCGACCATCGACGCACCGGTTTCGACTGGCCGGTCATCTGCATGCCGATCAACTGCTATGGCTCGAAGGTCATCGCCTCCCGGGGCGGGTGGAAACCATTCGGTGCCGAGCTCGTGCTCGATCCACCATCACCTTCGCCCCGCCGGCTGATGGACGTGGGCGCAGCGACCGCACGCGCCCTGGCCGCCGGCCCGTGGCGCGTCTCGATGATTGCCTCCTCGTCGTGGTCGCACGCCTTCCTCACCGACCACACGTGGCGCCTCCGGCCCGACACCGACGCCGACCGTGGCCTCTACACCGCCTTGGTCGCCGGCGACCATGCAACCTGGGAGGCAACCACCACCGACGCGGTCGTCCACGCCGGCCAACAGGAGGTACTGAACTGGTTTGCGCTGTTCGGAGCAGCACGGGAACTGGGTGCCAGCCTTTCGTGGAGTACCTTCGTCGAGACCTGGATCTTCAACTCGAACAAGGTCTTCGCCGCCTGGGAACCCACCGGCAGATGACCGACCGACCGCTGGCCACGCGGGTGGCCCTCGTCACCGGCACCAGTCCGAACATCGGGGGCACCCTGGCTTCGGCGCTGGCTGCCGCCGGCGCCGCAGTGGCCTGCAACGACATCCGCCCCCACGTCGCCACCGAACGAGCCGAGCGGATCGAGGCCGAAGGCGGGCGGGCGATCGCCGTGCCATTCGATGTCACCGACGAGGCGGCCGTGACCGCCGCGGTTGCCCAGGTGACCGACACCCTCGGACCTATCGATGTGCTGGTGAACAACGCGGTGAAGTTCGACATGGCCGGCGTACTCGACATGCCGGTCGAGCGCTACCGCCGGCAGATCGACATCATCCTCGGCGGCGCGTTCCTCGTCACCCAGGCAGTCGCCCGAACCATGATCGAACACCACCGACGGGGCTCGATCGTCAACATCCTGTCGACGGCAGCCTGGCAGGGACAGGCCGGCAACATCGGCTACAGCACGGCGAAGTCGGGCCTCATCAACTTCACCCGCTCGGCCGCCATGGAACTGGCCCCCCACGGGATCCGAGTCAACAGCCTGACCCCGACGGCCACCATGCCCGACCAGCCCGAGAGCGCCGAGCGCTTCGCCGCTGCCATCGACGCCGCGTCAGCGGCCGGTCAGGTCTACTTCGCCGGCCTCAACCCGTGGGAACGGCTTCCCGGGCCGTCCGACTACGCCGCTCCGTTGGTGTTCCTCGCATCCGATGCCTCAGCCATGATGACCGGGAGTGATCTCACCATCGACG
>JAHECQ010000362.1 GCA_024641625.1 Acidimicrobiales bacterium
CCGAATCGAAGTCGGCGGACGATGCCGAGTATGGAGGAAGCACATGAGGTTTGACCCCGAGGGCAAGGCGGTTCGATTGGGGCTGGCGGCCATGGCCGCGAGCGCACTCGTTCTCGGAGCTGCAAGCGCCGCGTCAGCGGAGGTGCTGGTGTCGATCCCGGTCGATGGTGTCGTCTACGGCGCCAAAGGCGAATCGATCCTCGTGGCGACGGCAGCCGTGCCGGCGGACTATGTCGGTGAGACGTGCCTGGTTCTCGCCAGCACCCAGAATCAGGAGTCGGTGCACCCCAACAATGATCTCATCATTGTCAATGGGGACGAGACCATCGTCATCCCGAACGTCGAGGGAGAGGCCGACATCGCCACGAATGCGGGCAGTTTCGAGACGATTGCCCCGAACATCGAGGTCTACATTCGTCTCGGCGCCGACGGCGTCTCGAGTGGTGGATTCGAACTGAACGTCGACTGCACGGTCCAGCCGCCGACGGTCCCGCCGACAACCCCGCCGACGACCCCACCGACCGTGGAACCGCAGGGTCCCACCACTGCTCCTCCGCCACAAGGACCAACGGTCAACCCCGCGCCACCCACTCCGACGCTTCCCGTCACTGGTAGCTCGACTGCCCTGATCGCCTCCCTGGGCGTGGGACTGGTCGGACTCGGTGTGGTGCTGCGAAACCGGGCTTCGGTCGCAGCCAAGCGTCAGTAGATCCGAGCGACCTCGGTGAGCGGGGAGACTCCACTCTCCCCGCTCACTTCTTCCAGCACGAGATGAGCGCCCTACACTCGGCCAGGTGGACCGTTCCGGATCGGTGCCAGGAGGCCCCCCGTCTTGACCAGCGAATTGATCGTGCTCTATTTCGAATCCCCTGCGGCCGCCGAGCGCGGGCTGTCGACACTCCGGAGTCTCGAGGCGGAGGGCTTTCTTGCGATCGACGACTGCGCAATATTGGGTCGTGATTGCGAAGGTTGGGTCACGGCGAAGCAGGCCGGTCATCGGGAGTTACGGCAGGCAGCAGGATTCGGCGGCGTGCTCGGGCTGGTGGTGGGAGGGGTAGTCGGGCTCCCGGTCCTCGGATTGCTCGCAGGAGCCGGCATCGCCGCCAAGAGCAAGGTCGAAGCCGACCGCCTGGATGCGCTGATCTCCTCGATCGGCAGCGAGATGGAGAAGGGTTCCGGGGTGCTGGCGCTGACGTTGGCGTCGCTCAGCGACCCGGCATCGGTGACCGACCGCCTCGGCATTGATCGCGATGGCCTGGTTCGAGCGGAGATTCCTACGTCGCTCAAGGAAGAGCTCGACCGGACGTTTCGGAACTGATGGCCGACGTCGCCCGAAAGGTTGGACGTTGACACCACAGGACCGACGAACTCGTCGTCGCTGAAATCTTCCAAGGAGCCACTCAAGGTGCCCAGCGTGGTACCGAGCGCCATGGGTGAACAAGGGGACGAACGAGATCACGCCGAACAACAGGCCCCAGAACGCTCCGCTGGACGCATCCGCACCGGTCGTCGTTGCAGGTGGTTCGGACGATCGGTGCCGTCGATCGCTGCTCAGGCTCCTTCTACGACGGGGTTGGGACGCTCGATCTCCTGTTGTCCGAGATCGGGGAATGACTCGAGCTCGACGCCTCGGCGGTGCAGCCGTCGACGGTGCACCCCATAGGCGAGTGCTCCGAGCGGGATGGGAAACCAGTAGGAGACGAGACGGTAGGCCAGTGTTGCCAGGACGGCATCACCGGTGCTCAGTCCCGCCATCACGAGCGTTCCCGTGAGGCCGGCTTCGACGAATCCGAGGCCTCCCGGCGTGAACGGGATCCTCGACAGCAACGACGCGGTCACGAATGAGAGAAGCAGGATCGACGAGGTGTCGTCGTGGCCCACGCCACGCACCGCCATGACCAGAGCGAAGTACTCGAAACCCCACTTTCCAAGGCTGGCCAAGGCGACCCGCCACCACCTCGCAGCTAGGTTCGTGCGGATCAGGTCGCGGGCCTCGAGGAGCCGGGCGGACCTCGGTGGGGCGCTCGGATCGAAGCGCCGAAGCCGCCGGGCAATCGCGTCGACAGCTCGACCGAGGAGCACCAATGGTCGGTCGCGCAGCAGGAAGACTCCGCCGATGATCGCCATGGCCACGAAGCCGAGGATGCCGGCAACCGCCGCCTGGAGGAGCGGAGGGGCGATCGGTGGGCCGAAGAGGAGGGCGGGAACGGCGAAGATCGGCAATGAGAACAGCACGGCGAAGTTCAAGAGGGTGGCCACCGTGAGACCGGTCGCCGCCGAGCTCGCTGACACACCCGCATCCTTGATGAGGCGATATTGCACGGCGGTCGCTGTCGCTGCACCTCCTGGGACGATGCGTGCGATGGCCGAGGAGGTGAGCTGCGACATGGCGACCAACCCCCACTCCGTCGTGTCGAGACAGAGCCCCAGCATCACCCAGAAGCTGGCGAGGCTGAGCAGAATCAACGCTGCCATGATGATGAGCGAACCGGGCTGCAGCCGCTCGAGTTCAGGCCAGGAACTGAACACCTCCACGATGCTCGGGATCACGAGGTAGACGGAGACGACGGTGATCCCCATCCCCAGCGCGCGTTTGATGAACCTCCTCGTCAGACTCATGGTGCGAGGTCTGTCGGCGCAGCCGTCGGATCGACCGTCACAGTGTCAGTACGCACGGGTTGGCCCGGTGATGACGTGGGCGCCGATGTCATCGGCGAGACCGGGAAACACTTCGAGTGGTCCGACATCCCACTCCGGACCGAGCTGTTCGACCACGCTCGAATCGGCGAGCACTTGGCCTGATTGCGCCAGCGAGGCCAGGGTCACCGCCATCCCCGGTGGGTCACCCCAGACGTTGAAGGACAGTTGCTGGCTGCCCAGCACGCCGGTCGCCACGTCGCCGGCGCACATCCCGACCCGAATCGTCAGGGTCTGCCCGAACTCGGCGCCGACGTCGGCCAGTCGCTTCATCGCCGCGAACACGAAGGACACTGCGTCTGCTGTCCTGGCGTCGTCATGGTCGAGGCCGGTCAGGTAGAGCTGGCTTCCCGACGATCGTTGGACGCGCTCGACGCCGTAGTCTTCCATCAGCGAGCCGGCCTCCACCCTGAGGCGGTCGGTGATCTCCAAGGCGAGATCCTGGTCTCGGCCTGCGGCCTCGGGAATCCCCTCGATGGTGATCGAGATGGCGGTTGCCGTGTCGAAGATGTCAGCGATTGCCTGCTCTTCTCGGCGCACGCGATCGACCAGTCGGGCGGGCAGCGCAGCGCTCAGGAGGTCCATGATGCGCTGCTCCTCGTCGACGATTGCCTGCTCCTTCGACGCCAGTTGGCGGGCAACTCCTTCCAGCTGTCGTCCGAGGTCGCCCAGCTCGTTGCGCCCGAGATCCTCCGCCCGGTAGTCGAGGTTGCCATCGGCGATCTGCGCCGCCGCTCTGACGAGGGCCTCTGCAGGCCGCGTGAGTGTCCGAGCCAGGAGCCAGCCGACCAAGGCGATCAGCGGGAGCAGGATCGCGAGGACGACCAGGATGGACCGGAGCAGTGAATTGAGCGCGGAGTTGGCCTCGGAGGTGTCCATCTCGACGATCACCGCCCAGTTCAACCCACTGATTTGTGCCGGACCGGACGCAGCGAGCGTTTCGGTACCGAGATAGTTCGTGACCTTGCCGATGAACTCCTCGCCGTTCAGCGCGGCCGTCACCGCGGCGTTGTCGACTGTCTGGATGAGCACCGGTGAGCCAACCGTCGCGATCAAGTCGGTGCGACGCTGGTCGTCGTAGCGGTCGAGGTAGCTGCGGAGATACTGCTCGGGTTTCTCGATCCAAATCCTGGACTCGGAACGTAGGGTGTCGTCCGGGCCGACGACGTACGCTTCACCCGTTTTCTCGAGTCCCAGCAGGTCCCAGCTCTCCCGGGCCGTCATCAGCGCGTTGAGCGCACTGATCGGGATCTCGGTGACCAGCGCACCAGCGACGCTGGAGCCGGAGCGGATGGCGGCGGCCACGAAGACGACTGGCTCCCCTGCGGTCGGGATGTAGAACACTGCGTCGGAGATGGTTGCGTCGCCGGCGGCCAGGCCACTCAGCTGGTCGAGTGCTTGTCCCATGCCGGCAACGGCTCGGAAATCTACGTTGGGCCAACTCAGCCCATCGGTGCCGAGGTCGTTGCGCTTCTTCACCGAGTAGACGACCTGGCCGGTGTAGATATCGACCAGGAGCAGGTCGGCGAACCCCCCTGTCTGCATCAGCTGTCGGAGCATGGGATGATGCCTCGCGTGGGCAGTGCTGTATGCCGACCCGTCACCGGCGTCGTCGAGCAGGTCGCGTTGGTCGAAACCGTTCGGGTTGTCGGCGATGTAGAGCTGTTGGGCCACCTGTCCTGCTCGGGAGGTCGGGACCAACGCCGCCGCCGGGAGCTCGAGCCCGGCCTCCACGAATGGTGGCAGGAACTCGCGGTCGTAGGTCGCGGCCAGCGCATCGAGTTGCTCGGCTGTGAT
>JAHECQ010000030.1 GCA_024641625.1 Acidimicrobiales bacterium
AACGGGACACGCCCGACGTGCTCACCGGCTACGTGGACTCCTTCTTCGATCGCTCGGTGCCACTGCGAACCGAGGACCGGGCATTGCTGCAGCAGGCGGCAGATGCCTTCGGCGTGCGTTTCGACGTGGAAGATCACGATGCAGGCGATGCCTATGAGGTTGCGCACTCGGCCATCACCTATGTGGTGGACGACACGGGCACGGTGGTGGTCGAGTGGCCCTTCGGCTTCGACAGCGTCGACATGGCCGGCGATCTCGAGCATCTCCTCGACCGGCGGCAGCAGTCGTGACCACCGGCCGGAGCCCTTGCGTCGTGGTTCGGCGCCTCATGCTGCTCGTGGCTGTGCTGTCAGCCATGAGCTCGCTGGGTGCATGCAGCGAGACGCGACCGAGTGAAATCATCGAACTGGTGGTGCCCGCCGGCACCGGCGACCGGCTTGCGGCTGGTGAGGCGGTCACGATCATGCCCGATCGGCTCGAACTCCACGTGGGGGACAGCCTGGTCATTCGCAACGAGGATTCAGTGGACCAATCCGTTGGGCCCTACTTCGTCAACGCCGGTGGAGAGGTTCGGTTCACCTATGGCAAGGCCGGACGTTTCGAGGGCTATTGCCCACTTTCCGAGGGGAATCGATACGAGATCGTCGTGGAGGAATGATTCATGAAGCAATTGACTGTAGATCCGTAAGTCCGTACATTTAAGAGGTCCGTTCGTTTCTTCCGTTCTTTTCGTCCCTATCGCCAGCAGCAGGCACGCCAAAGGGCCGCCTGCTCCACGAATCCCAGGAGGATTGTCATGGCTACTTCATCCCATCACCGCGTTGTCGTCGTCGGAGGAGGGTCGGCCGGCATCTCGGTGGCGGCCCGACTCCAGAGAAGCGTGGGTGACGTCGCCGTCATCGAGCCTTCCGACAAGCACTATTACCAGCCGCTCTGGACCTTGGTGGGAGGAGGTTGTTCCAAGCGCGAGGCCACTGAGCGTTCTGAGCACTCCGTCATGCCCAAAGGCGCAACATGGATCAAGGACGCGGTCATCGAGTTCGATCCGGAGAACAACGTGGTGCGGACCGCCGGGGCCAAGACGATTGCCTACGACGTCCTGATTGTCTGCCCCGGGATCCAGCTCGACTGGGCCAAGCTCGAGGGGGTCTCCGACACGCTCGGCCGGAATGGAGTGTCCTCCAACTACACCTACGACCTCGCCCCCAAGACCTGGGACTTCATCCAGGCCACGAGGTCCGGTTCAGCTGTGTTCACGATGCCGAGCGGCCCGATCAAGTGTGGGGGCGCTCCGCAGAAGATTGCGTATCTGGCCTGTGATTACTGGCGGAGCGAAGGCGTGCTCGGCGACATCGACGTGCACCTCGTTCTGCCGACGCCGACCATGTTCGGTGTCAAGGTCTTCTCCGATGCGTTGGACAAGGTGGTTGCCGACTACGGCATCCAGGTGCACTTCCAGTCCGAGCTCGAGTCCGTTGACGCCGCAAGCAAGAAGGCGACCTTCAAACCGGTCGGCGACCAGGGTTCCGGATTCGCTCTGTCCTACGACATGATGCACGTGGTTCCTCCACAGTCGGCACCCGACTGGGTGAAGTCGAGTCCGTTGTCGAACGGGACTCCCGCCGGCTACGTGGACGTCGACAAGCATACGCTCCAGCACACCCGCTACCGGAACGTGTTCGCCCTGGGCGATGCCGGTTCGACCCCCAACTCCAAGACCGGAGCGGCGATCCGCAAGCAGGCACCGGTGGTGGCGAAGAACGTCGAGGCCCAACTGGCCGGCACCTCTCCATCGGCAACCTATGACGGTTACGCATCGTGCCCCATCGTCACCTCACGTCACGAGATGCTGTTGGCCGAGTTCGACTATTCGCTGGAACCGACGCCGTCGTTCCCGAAGTTCATCAACGCCCAGAAGCCACGCCGGGACATGTGGTACCTGAAGAAGTACGGATTGCCGTTCCTGTACTGGAACCTGATGCTCAAGGGCAGGGCCTGAGCCCGGTCCGCCGGATGACCTGCGTTGCGGCATTCGCCGCTCGGCGGTCGAGTGGCCATTGAGCTCGGGAACGTACTAGGAGAGGAAACGTACTAGGAGAAGGACAGCGGAAAACCGACGAAAGGGACACGACATGGATGCAGATCAGAAGAAGTTGGCATTACGTGCGATCAACTACGGGCTGTACGTGCTGACGGCAAGTGATGGTGAGAACTATGGCGCCGGGGGAGTGAACTGGCTCTCCCAAGCGAGTTTCGATCCTCCGCTGGTCATGGCCGCGGTCAAGGCCGACTCCGGTTCGGCATCGATCATCGGTTCGACCGGTTCGTTTGCGGTCAATGTGCTTGCGGGGGATCAGCTGGATGTGGGCAAGGCGTTCTTCCGCTCGACCAGTGTCGAGGATGGAATGATCAACGGCTATGCCTTCGAGGCCGGTCCCGAGACCGGTGCGCCCCTTCTGATGGACACGCCCTACTGGTTCGAATGTCGGGTGACTGACACCATTGTTCGCGGCGATCACACAGTGTTCGTGGCCGAAGTCGTCAACGCCGGCGTCCGTAACGCTGCTGCCGTGCCCTTGCTCTTGCGCGACACCGGCATGAACTACGGCGGCTGAGGGCACCGAGGCAGCGTCACCGGCCTGTCGCCGCTGGGTTGCTCGGACGAGGGAGGTTGCTCGGACGAGGGAGGACGGCGAAGGATCCCGAGGCAGCCACGATCTCGTTGCCCTGATCGTCGGTGACGACGGCATCGAGGTGAACGATTCGTCGTCCGGGCTTGCGAATGGTGGCGGTGGCGGTGAGTTCGCCGGCAGAGCAGGCCGCGAAGTAGCGGGTGTGGATCTCGATGGTGGCGCACAAGAAGTCGTCACCGAGGATGCTCATCGTGGCGGCACCCATCGCAGTGTCGATCATGGCGTAAGGCACCGCACCATGGACGACACCGTTCGGATTCAGGTGTCGATCGCGCACGACCAGGCGCACGACGCCGATGCCGTGGCCCTTCTCGACCTCGAAACCCAGGAGGTCGCGGAGTGGGAAGGGAACGTTGCTCGGCAGCGTGGCGCCAGGAGCAGGTGCATCGGACGGCATCGACGGGGTCACTCCTCGACCGTAGCGGCTGGGCAACCTCGGAATGTGCTGAGGAGACCGCTGTGGTCGATCGTGACGAGGCGTGGCTCAAATACCGGTGAACCACCGGCCGAAACGGGTGGCCAACTCCGGTGGATCGAACACGAGGGTTCCCCCCGAATGAGCCTCCCCGGCATCGAGCCGCCCGTAGACGACCCGGACGAACGCTTCTGCGTCACCGGTGATGGTGGCGTCGACCCCCGCGGTCGGTTGGTCGTCGAGCGCCGGGAACGGCGGGTCCATGTCGACCGAATCGTCGGTGATGGTGAACATCGCCCTCCAGGCAACGGGCTGATCGAGTTCGACCGAGACGCGCAGCGGTGAGGTGACCGTCGGATCGGGGCGGTAGGCCCAGCGCAACGATCCCGATGCAATGTTCTCGTCGATGATCTGGAGCACGGCGGCGACACCGAGGTCGCTGATGCGGGACGTGGGATCGCTCGGTGCTCGCACGTCCCACTCGTGCACGCACAACTCCTTGGCCCGCAGCAGCATGAACCGGTTGACCGGGAGCAGACCGCCCGGATGATAACCGGGCAGATCGAGCTGCTCGTCGGTCAGGCCGGCCAACCGGGTGCTGAGCCGTGCGGCCGAGCGGTCGAACGCGCCGAGGGGATCATCGGCCGTGGAGGCTGCAACCGCGGTGGCTCCGGCCAGGACACCGGCTGCGGCGCCGGCTCCACGCATCGAGCCGGCTCGAGGCCGGCCCTCAGGGGCCTCGATGTCGCCGGCCACCCCACGCTCGATGTTCCCGGCATAGAAATCGGCGACCACGACGAGGTGAGCGATCACGTCTCGTATCGTCCAGTCACCGACTGCGGGACCGTCCAATTCGGTCGGCGAGAGGCAACGGAGCCAAGCCGCCACTCGTGCGGTCTCGGCGTCGAGAAGTCGACAACGCTCCTGATGTCCGGCAGCTCTGAGGTCCATTGCCGGATGCTAGTCGGACGGGTTTGCCCCACCAGCGGTGCGCGTGCTCAGCTCGGTCGACAGTGCACGGGTCGGCACCCGTGCCAGGGAGGTCAAGTGGAAACCGTCGGAATCCTGGGAGCAGGTCTCAGCGGGTTGGCGATGGCCATCGAGCTGCGACGGATCGGCATCGACGACTTCACGATCTACGAGCGCGACCTCGACGTCGGCGGGACATGGCTGCGCAACACCTACCCCGGGCTGCATTGCGACATCCCGTCGCACCTCTACTGCTACTCGTTCGAACCCAATCCCGATTGGTCGATGGTGTATGCCGGTCAGGCCGAGATCCAGGGCTATCTCCGTCACTGCGCGGAGAAGTACGGGTTGCTCGACCATCTTCGTTTCGGCATCGACGTGAGCGAGGCGCGTTTCGACCCCGACCAGGGCTCGTGGTCCTTGCGGACCGAAGCCGGGGAACGTTCGGACCATCGGGTACTCGTGCAGGCCACCGGTGGCCTCACCGCTCCTCGACTTCCTCGTATCGATGGCTTGTCGAGCTTCGAAGGGCCCAGTTGGCACTCGGGGTCGTGGCGTCACGACGTTGATCTGAGTGGCCTGCGGGTTGGTGTCATCGGGAGCGCAGCCAGTGCCGTGCAGGTGGTTCCCCACGTCGCAGGCAAGGCTGCGGCAGTCCACGTGTTCTCGCGGACCCCGAACTGGATCGTGCCCAGAGCCAACAGGTACTACACCGAGGTGGAGAAGGATCGCTTCCACGACGAGGTCGAATGGCATCGGCATCGCCGCCGGCTGTATCGGTCATCGCTCCTGTGGTTCCGTGCACAGAAGCGCTGGTCCAGCGGTCAGGACGAACTCCGGGCGATCACGCTGGCCGGTATGCGTCAAAGCATCGACGATCCGGAGTTGATCGATGCGCTCACGCCGAGCTACGAGCCTGGCTGCACTCGGATTCTCGTTTCCGACGACTACTACCCGACCTTGGCCCAACCACACGTGACCTTGGTTCCTCATGGGGTGTCCGCGCTGACTCCAACGGGCATCGTGGCCGATGACGGGACCGAAATCGAAGTCGATGTCGTCATCTTCTGCACGGGCTACCGCATCGGCAGCCGAGCGGACGGCCGGGCGGCAGTGGATGTGTTCGGTCGTGGCGGTCAGGAGATGTCGGCGATCCTGGCCCAACGTCCCGAGGCCTATTTCGGCGTCGCCATTCCGGAGGTGCCCAACTACTTCACCATGAACGGCATCAACGGCACGCCCGGCTACAGCTCATTGTTCAACTCGGCGGAACTCCATGCCGAATTGGCGGCTTCGCTCATCGGGCGATTGGTGGACGGGAACCTGACGTCCGTCGAGGCCCGTCGCGAGTCCACCGATCGCTACAACCGGGCGATACAGGCCGAACTCCAGGACATGAGCTGGTCGGGGGAGTGTCGGAACTTCTACACCAATCGGCATGGTCAGAACACCACGTTCTTTCCCGGGACCTTGGGTCGGATGAGGCGCGAGCTCCGCTCGACAAGCACCTTCGAGGGCTTCGAGTTCAGCTGATGTGGGCCCCGCCCGTCGCCCGACGTCAGAGCAGGATCGGCCAGGAGGCGGCGTAGACGAGGAGGAGGATCGTCCCATTTGTCCGACCGTGCTCGCCGCCTCGACCGAACAACAGGGCAACGATGGCCGCTGCACCGGCGGTGACGAGGGCGGCGGTGAAGGCGAGGTCTCCGTCGATGGCGGTCGGGAACAGGAGAGGTCCGACCGAGAGCGACAGGGTGGCATCGGCGAATGACGACCCGAGGACGTCCCCGATGGCGAGCGCGCTCTCGCCTCGCCGCAGGGCCGTGTACGCGACGATCGCCTCGGGTAGGGACGTTCCGAGCGATGCACCGAAGAAGGCAACGATGAAGTCGGGGACACCCCAGTGGTCGGCAAGTTCGATGATGCCGTTGACGGCCAGGGTGGCACCGCCCCCGATGGCCACGACGGCAAGGAACAGCCGTCCACCGAGTCGCATCCGGTGGGTCACTCGGGACTCGAGGTCGAGCTGTGGGTCAGTGCGCGTGCTCCCGTAGACGAGCCGTGAGCCTGCGATCCATGTCAGGATCAGAACGGTGGCGTCGACCCGGCCGATGTGGTCGTCGAGGACCAGGAAGGAAACACCGACCAGCGACGCGGCGGTGAGCCAAGCGGTGGTCTGTTGCCCCCGCAGCAGCCGGGAGCCTCGCACCCCGAGCGGGATGGCGAAGCCGGCGAACGGAAGCAGGCCGAGGACCAGCGTGAGTTGGCTGGCGGCCGACCCGACCGAGTCGCCGACGTTGACATCTCCGTGGCCCGAGTAGGAGGCCACGATCGAATTCGCGATCTCCGGGAGGTCGGTCCCCAAGGCGAGCAAGGTCATCCCGACGAAGAACGGCGGAAGCTTGCTGCCGGCCACCAGGGTCGTCGCGTTTCTCACTGCCGAACGGCTTCCCGCCACCGTGAGCGTGAGACCGATGACGATGGCACCCAGCCAGATGATGGTCGTCACGAGCTGTGCTGCTCGGAGGTCATCCAACCATCCTCGCTCGTTCCATGAGCAACGCACAGAGGAGAAGGTCCCGACGAGTCCCGGCCCCGGCAGCCGGCACGCTCCGAGCGTGCTCGGAACCAAGGTGTGACCAACGGCTCTGCCGCTGGAGGCGTCGGGCGTGGTGTCATACGGGGATGAACGGCAGGGGCGAAGACGCCGTCACAATGGTTGCGTCGCTTTCGGTGGAAGTCGTCGCATCGACGCAGTGGCATGCCGTGGAGGCCGACCAGGCACTGCGCCTGTTGGACAGCGATCTCGAGTCGGGCCTGCACGATGACGAGGTGGAGCGACGGCGGTGCTCCCACGGAAGGAACGAAGTCTCGGTCTCGTCTTCCCGGCGTTGGTGGCCCTTGTTGGCCAAACAGTTCACCGGCCCTCTGGCCATGATCCTGTTCGCGGCCACCGCGGTCTCGGCGATGATCGGCGAAGCCCTCGATGCAGTGGTGATCGGTGTCATCGTGGTCGTGAACGGCGTCCTCGGATTCGTGCAGGAATGGCGAGCCGGGAAGGCGATCGAAGCACTCGAGGCGATGCTCGTGCTGCGGTCCACGGTCCGCCGCAACGGAACGCTCGAGGAGATCGACGCGCTGGAGCTGGTTCCCGGTGATGTCGTCGAACTGGCGCCCGGCGACCAGGTGCCGGCCGATCTCCGGGTGATGTCGACCGCCAATCTGCTGGTCGACGAGTCTGCGCTCACCGGCGAGTCGACGTCGGTTCACAAGACCGTCGAGTCGGTTCCGGCCGCTGCCGCACTGGCCGAACGGTCCTCGTTGGCCTACATGGGTACACAGATCATGGCCGGTACCGGCGTCGGCGCGGTGGTCGCCATCGGTCGGGGAACCGAACTGGGTACCGTCGTCGAACTCACCGACACCGCCGAAGCGCGCGAGATCCCCTTGCAGCGGACGCTCGGCCTGTTGGCTCGACGACTGGGCCAGGTCGGCGTGGCCATCGCCCTGCTCACGGTGGTCGTCGGCGTTGCCTCCGGTCGCCCGCTCCAGGACATGTTCCTCGTCGGCGTCTCGCTCGCCGTGGCCGTGGTGCCCGAAGGTCTGCCGGCGGTGGTGACGGTGACGTTGGCCCTCGGCATTCGCACGATGTCGAAACGCTCCGCCTTGTTGCGCCATCTGGAAGCGGCGGAGACCTTGGGTGAGGCATCGGTGATCTGCACCGACAAGACGGGCACCCTCACCCAGAACCGAATGTCGGTGACCGAGGTGTGGACCAGCGACGGTGCGATGTCGATCGGTGATCTGGATCGGCTCCGCGCCTCGTCGAGCGTCGATGCCTTGCTGGAGACGGCGCAGCTCTGCAACAAGGCGCACGTCGACACCGGCGCCGAGGCCGGTGACGGGCGAGGGGTCGGCGACCCGACCGAGATCGCGCTCCTCAACCTGGCCCACCTCGTCGGAGCCGCCCCCCCGGCCGGCATGCTCGTCTCGGAGGTGCCGTTCGATTCGACCTCCAAGGCAATGTCGGTGACCGTCGAGAGCGAGGCCGGGCTCGTCACCCACATCAAGGGCGCTCCCGAGGTCGTCCTGGCCACCTGCACCCGGTTGCTCTCGGGCCGGGCATCCCGCTTGCTCACCGAGGCCGATCGAGCACGTGTCCTCGACGCACAGCGCACGATGGCAACGTCAGGGCTGCGGACGCTCGCTCTGGCTCGAGAGCGTGGAGACGGTCTGGAGTTTCTCGGTCTGGTCGGGATGCTCGACCCCCCTCGACCGGAGGTCTCCTCGGCGGTCGAACGAGCGCTGACGGCCGGCGTGGTGGTCGTGGTGATGACCGGCGACGCGGGGGACACGGCGCTCAGCATTGCCCGGCAGGTTGGCCTGCCGGCGACCGAGGTGCTGACCGGCCCGGACGTCGACTCTCTCGATGATGCACAGCTGGGTCCGTTGCTCGACGGATCCCATGTGTTGGCCCGCGTCTCGCCTGCGCACAAGATGCGTGTGGTGCGCCTCCTCCAGGAGCAGGGAGCGGTGGTGGCCATGACGGGTGACGGGGTCAACGATGCCCCCGCGCTCGAACAGGCGTCGATCGGCATTGCCATGGGCCTTCGCGGAACAGACGTGGCCAGGGGAGCCGCCGACCTGGTGCTGGCCGACGACAACTTCGCCTCCATCGTTGCCGCCATCGAGGAAGGTCGCCGGCAGTACGCCAACATCCAGAAATTCATCCGCTACCTCTTGTCCTCGAATCTGGGTGAGGTGATCGCGGTCAGTGGCAGCGTGGCGCTCGGTTGGCCGCTGGTACTCCTTCCGGCGCAGATTCTCTGGATGAACCTCCTCACCGACGGCGTCACTGCCCTCGCCCTGGGAGTCGAGCCCGCCGAATCCGATGCCATGGAACGCCCGCCGCGTCGTCCCGACGAGTCAGTGGTGGGCCGCGGCGGTATGTGGTGGATTGCCGGTCTCGGCAGCCTCATCGGTCTGGTCACGCTGGCGGTGTTCCGGCTGTCGCTGGGCTCGGGTACCGGTGCCGATCTGGTGCGGGCCCAGACGCTGGCCTTCACCGCCATGGTCTTGTTGGAGACGGTCAACGTGGCCAACGTCCGATCGGAACACCAGGGCATTTGGCGAACCGGTTGGACCACCAATCCCTGGCTGTTGATCGCCTGTGGTGGGGCCGTCGGATTCCAGGTGCTGGCCGTTCACGTCGACTGGTTCTCCCGAGCGCTCGGTACGTCTGCCCTTTCGGCCAAGGAGTGGGCGCTGTTGGTGCTGGTCGCGATGCCGATCCTGCTGGTGGCCGAGCTGGCCAAGGCGGTGCATCGTTGGCGACTGCGTCGATAGTCGGGTGTCAGCCCGCTTCGTTGTCGCCGGTCTCCTCGGGGGGGCCGGCTTCGTCGGGGGGACCAGCGTCGTCCCGAAGCGAGAAGTCCTCGGGCGTGGCTCCCTCGAGGAACGCCGAGAATTCGGTCATGATGTCCTCGATCTCCTCCTCGTCGAACGGCTGGTCCAGCTCGTGGTGGACCGCGACGGCGGCGTCATCGAGGACTGTCTGCTCGACGTGCACCGGAGCGCCACGGCGAACCGCCAAGGCGAGGCCATCACTGGGCCTCGAGGAAACGGTCAGTGCTCCAGTGGGCGTGTCGATGACGAGTTCGGCGAGGAAGGTGCCCTGCTCGAGTGCGGTGATGACCACTCGTTCGAGTCGCCCGCCCATGAGCTCGATCACGTCGATCATCAGATCGTGAGTTCCCGGTCGCGGCAGATCGATCCCTTGCAGGCCGATCGCAATGGACTGGGCCTCAGCCGGCCCGATGAAGATCGGCAGCACCTGGGTCACCTCGTTCTGCTCGCCCAACAGAGCGATCGACGAGCCACTGGTGTGGTCGAGAAAGAGGCCAAGGAGTTCGACGGGCACGGTCACCCGATGATCGTCACCGGTGGGAACCGTTCTTCCTAGAGCCCAAGGTCCCGCAATCCCGGCATTCGCCACGAGGACTCACGAGATGGGCCTCCCCTCGTCTGCGTCGGGAGTCGCCTGGAGCCCGAGGGCAGCGGGTGCCACCGGTGGGGCCGGTTCGGGTGCCACCGGTGGGGACGGTTCGGTTGGGGCCGGTTCGGTGCCGCCCTGGTCGAGTCGGAACGGCGGGTAACGGTCGGTCATCAGGGCGACGTAGGCGATGACTCGGTAGATCCAGCGGTTGAACCCGACGATCAGATCGAACAAGGCTCGGGGGTACTCGCCGGTGAACAGCAACATGATTCCGGCCGCCAACACCAGGAAGCCGAGCAGGCCACCTCCGCCGGTGGGATCGAAGCCCAGGCGATCACCTTCCAAGGCGAGCCAGTGAACGGACGAACCGACGAGCAGGGCCACGATGACGAGGTGAGGGATGGCCAGCAACCACTTGACGAAGACCAGGCCGCGGGACAGCCGTTCGGGGTATGCGATCTCCAGTCGTGCAGCATCACCCGGTTCGGGCTGGAGGCTGAACGAGGGGTATCGATCGGTGCCGATCCCGCCGGTTGTGGCGTAGTGGGTGACCCGCCACGACCAGCGCAACACGCCGACGTTGAACTCGAACATGCCCTTGGGGTAGCGACCGGTGAACACGATGGCGACTGCGGCAATCAGCGTCAGCACGGCGAAGGCGATACCGAGGACGGCGAGCACGATGAAATGAGGGATGGCCAGGAACCACTTGACCAACCACAGCCAACGGGAGAGTCCCGGGTCAAGCGTCGCTTCGAGGGCGACCGGATCCTCGGTCGTCGGGGCGCCCGTGGCCGTGGCAGGAGGCTGCGACGCGGGTGCGGTCGGCGAGTCCGACGAAGTGGTATGGGCGCCGGCCACGATCAGGACGATGGCGGCGGTGGTCATCACTGCGCCGAGGCCGATCATGATGAGGGCCAGCGGGAGGACGAACGGCGCCTTGACACCGACGTTCACATCAGCGCCGAACCGGGGGGAGCCGTCGGCATTCATGACCACAACGGACCAACGCCCGCTGGTCGCCTCCCACACGAGCTCCTGGGAGCCGGGCCCGCTCGCCGATTCGGTCCAGAAGGTCTGACTGGTGGGTGGAGCGATCTCGTTCCGGCCGCTGCGGGTGCGGTACACGGCTTCGAGCCCATTGGTGAGGTCGGCCACCTCGTCGTGGGCGATGCCGGTCAGGTAGGCATCGACGTCGGCTCTGCGAGCAATGCCGACGAACACGTCGGTCGTGCTGTCGGCATTCGTGACCCGAAGCCTGACGTCGGCGTCGAGCGCGTCGATGATCCAGTCCGGCGAGCCCGGCTCGGCGGCGAAGGTGATGTCCTCTGCGGTAATGGCGACGGTGTCGGTCTCGAGCCGGTCGAGGGTCACGTCGAAGTACCCGTCGCCCCCACGACCGAACGCGTAGGCGAGGCCCAGGGCGCTACCTCCCAAGAGCATGGCGAGCGAGGGGATGATCAGCAGACACCCGATGACGAGGGCGGCAATTCTTGTCGGTTTCATCTTGCTGTCCTTCCTCGAGCCTGTGTCCTTGCTCGAGCCTGTGTCCTCGATGCAGCTAGGTGGAGCCGATGGCGCGGAGGATGTCGAGCTTGGCTGCCCGCCGGGCCGGTCGCACGGCGGCGACCACCCCGGCAAGGGCGGCGATCACAGCGATCGTCAACAATTGGGAGACCGGAAAGACGAACTGGCCGAAGCCTTCGTCGCGCAGAGCTCGCACGATGAGGAAGCCGAAGAACACCCCGACGATCATGCCGAGCATCGTGCCGAAGATGGCAATCATGACCGACTCCCAGGTCACCGTCGCCCGAAGCTGGCGCCGTGTCATGCCGACGGCGCGCAGCAGACCCAGTTCGCGGGTGCGTTCCACGATCGACAGCGCCAGCGTGTTGGCGATACCGATCAGCGCAATGATGATGGCCAGGGCAAGCAGTGCGTAGACGAGACCGAGCAGCTGGTTGATCTGATCGGCTTGGGCCTGCTTGAACTCCTGGAGGTCCTGCACCTGGGCGTTGGGGTAGTCGGCGGCGACGGCCTCGACCGCAGCTCGGGTCTGTGCCGGCATTGCGCCCTCGGAACGGAGTACATAGATCTGGAAGTCGAAGACGCCGGGGAAGTTCTTCTCGAATGCCGGGTTGCCGACGAAGAAGTTACCGCTCAGCTCGTTGCGGGCGAAGATGACCGCGATGCGGAAGCTCTGCGCTCCGGTCTCGGCGAAACGCACCTCGACGCGATCGCCCAGCCTCCACCCCCGATCTGCCGCAAGCTCGTCATGGACTGCCAGATCGGTTTCGCCGAGGCTGCTGATGTCGCCCTCGATGACCCCCACGTCGACGATGTCATCGACGGTTTCCGGATCGACTCCGAAGACGGTGGTTGCCTCTCCCTGGATCTCGGCGAAGCCGACCCGGACGCCCGACGCCGCTTCGACCTCGGGAAGGGCATTGAGATCCTCGGCCAGCTGAGGGCTCAGACCGCCGGACCCGAAGGCCCCGGAATCGATCACCAGGTCGCCGATGAAGCTCTCGTCGATGATGGTGTTGATCGACGCCTTGGCCGACTCGGCAAAGATGGCAATGGTGACCACCAGGCCCACGCCGATCATCAGCGCCGCCGCGGTCGTACTGGTGCGGCGCGGGTTGCGCATGGTGTTCTCCTGCGCCAGCTCCCCGGAGATGCCGGTGAGGGAGGCAATCGGCCCACCAGCGAACCGGGCGAAGGGCCGCACGATGGTGGGGCTCAGGGCGGCGACGGCCAGGAAGACCGAAGCCGCACCGAGGCCGATCAGGAGCATGCGGTTGCCGGACTCACCGAAGAAGCCCCAGGCCAGCAGGGCAACACCGCCGGCGAGAAGCGATCCACCGCTGATCAGGCGCCAACGGAGACCCCCGGAATCCTCGGTGTTGACGCTGCGCAATGCCTCCATCGGGGCGACCGCCGACGCACGCCACGATGGCATCACCGCGGAGACCACGGTGACCAGGACACCCACCAGCAACGAGATCCACACCGTTGTCACCTTGAAGACGACACCGCCGGCCGGGATGTCGAAGCCGAACGTGGCCAGGAGCTGTTGCAACAGTGTCGCCACGCCGATGCCCGCGCCGATGCCGACGGCCGAGGCCACAAGGCCCACGAGCATCGCCTCGGTCAGCACCGAACCCAGCACTTGCGTGCGTCGGGCGCCGAGCGACCGGAGCAGCGCCAGCTCACGGGTGCGTTGGGCCACGATGATCGAGAACGTGTTGTAGATGATGAAGGCGGCCACGAACAGGGCCACGACGGCGAAGATCAACATGAAGGTGTTGAAGAAGCCCAATGCCTGCGCGACGGCGTCCTGATTCTCCTCGGTCAGCTGTTCGCCGGTCATCACCTCGAGGCCGTCTCCCAGGGCGGCATCGACCCGATCCCGCAGGTCCGCCTGGCCCACACCCGGGTCGGCGACGGCGCTCACTGCCTGGACCCTGCCCGGCTCGCCGAGGACGTCGAAGGCGGTGTCCGTGGTGAACAGGCTGATCGACGACCCGAGCGCCGTGTCGGCATCGCCGAAGGTGGCGATGCCGCTCAGCACGAACGGGGTGGGTCCGTTCTGCAACAGGATCGTGATGGTGTCGCCCACTTCGAAGGGTCCCTGACGTGCGGTGGAACGGTCGATGACCACTTCGTCGGGCCGTCGAGGGGCGGAACCCTCGACGATGACCATCGGGTTGAGCTCCTCCACGTCGGTCCAGTTGACCCCGAACGTCGGCGCCCCTTGTGCCGGGTTGCCGATGGGGTCGCCGTTGATGTCGACCACCTGTGCGTAGCCTTCGACGTCGACGTCGGCCTTGGCTACACCGTCCACGGCGAGGACCTCCTCGAGCACGTTGGCGTCGATGGTCCCGCGCACGTCCCCGAAGTCGGACTCGATCGTCTCACTGCTTCGGATCACGACATCGACGTCCTGGTAGATGTCGGAGAAGAGCCCGTCGAACGTGGCGCCGATGGTGTCGATCAGGACCAACGAACCCGCCAGGAAGGCCACGCCGATCATCACCGACAACGACGTCGAGAACAAACGGAACTTCCGGGCCAGCAGGTTCTCGAGACTCAGGCGGAACATGGCGACCGATCCGTCATCGCTCGAGCGCCTTGAGGCGCTCGAGGATTCGCTCGGCGGTGGGCTGGGTCATCTGATCGACGATTCCGCCATCGACCAGGAAGGTCACACTGTCGGCGTAGGCCGAGGCCGAAGCGTCGTGAGAGACCATCACCACGGTCTGGTCGAGTTGGTCGACCGCATCGCGCAGCATCTGCAGCACTTCGTGACCGCTCGAGGTGTCGAGGTTGCCGGTCGGCTCGTCGGCAAAGATGATGGCGGGTCGATTGATGAGCGCTCGGGCAACCGCGACTCGTTGCTGCTGCCCACCCGAGAGCTCGGCCGGTCGATGCCCGAGTCGTTCGCGTAATCCGAGGCTGTCGACCACCTTGTCGAACCACTCGTGGTCGACGGGGTGTCGGCCCAGACGAAGTTGCAGGGTGATGTTCTTCTCGGCGGTGAGGGTGGGGATCAGGTTGAATGCCTGGAAGACGAAGCCGATACGGTCACGGCGTAGCACCGTGAGGTCGCGATCACCGAGTGAACTCAGGTCGGTGCCGGCGATGTAGACGTGCCCCGAGGTGACCGGTTCGAGGCCCGCCATACAGTGCAACAGCGTGGACTTCCCCGAACCGGACGGGCCCATGATGGCGCTGAAGTGTCCTGCACCGAAGGCGACGGTGACATCGTTGAGGGCGCGAACCTCGGTCTGACCTTCTCCGAAGAGCTTGGTCACGTTCTGCGTTCGTGCCGCTGCGGTTGACGCCACGGTCGCGGATTCGGGTTGGGCTGCCACCCTGGGATCCTCACCCGACAGCAACCGGCATCGCCAGGGACCAAGGTCACGTGCCGCAGGTATTCGAGTAATGGAGTATTCGAGTACCGGAGTATTCGAGTACCGGAGTATTCGAGTGCCGGCGTCCTTCGGGGACGGCCCAGGCGTGCGTGGGCTCAGCGCAGGGCGGCCAGGAGTTCCTCACGCGTCGGTTGTGCCGGTGTGCAGGCCTCGGCTACGGACTCGCATTGGTCCGCCGGGATGCATTGGGTTCATCGAAACACTCAAGTTGCTCAGCGGGCTGTCGATGCTGACGGTGAGCGTCAAATGCGGAATGAACTCAAGTGCGGAATGAACCCAAGTGCGGAAAGAGCAAGTGATGGATGATCGAATCGACAACTCGAACAAGAGCGAAGAGACGACGTCTCGGTTCCGCTCGAGCACGGTCATCGGCGGTTTGTTCGTTCTCATCGTCTCGCTGTTGGCGGTGAGCGCGCTCGTCGTGAACTCCTCCATCGCCGCCTTCAGCTCGTCGACGTCGAACTCCGGCAACTCCTTCAGCACCGGTACGGTCGATCTCGTCGACAACGACGTCGGCGCGGTCATGTTCTCGGCATCGAACCTTGTCCCCGGACAGTCCGTCACCAATTGCATCGTGGTCACCTATCAGGGAACGGTGGCCGACCCGGCGGCGGTCAAGTTCTACTCGGGCGGCTACACCGACTCCGGCACCGTGGGGAGCTACCTCACGCTGACAGTCGAAGAGGGCACCGGAGGGACGTTCGGTAACTGCACCGGATTCACCAATCAGGCGACCATCGCCTCGGGCCTGACCTTCGCTGCGTTCGACACCGCCAACGTCGACTACGCCACCGGCCTCGGCACCTGGAACCCCAGCAGCACCCCCGTGTCGAAGACCTACCGGATCACCGTGCAACTGGCCCCGACCGCACCCGACACCCAGCAGGGTAAGTCGGTGACGGCGATGACCTTCGCCTGGGAAGTCCAGAGCTGATCGGGGGGGCTCCCCCGACAATCCGCACCGCCATGCGACGGACGATCGAAACGGCCCGACTCGCCGTAGGTGGGGTCTGCCTGGCGGCCGTTCTGTCGGTGCTGTGGCTGCTGCTCTGGGTGACGGCCATTCCACTCGTCACCGGTTGGTCACCGGTCGTCGTGCTCTCGGGATCGATGACCCCGGGGATCGGCGTCGGTGATGTCGTACTGGCGGCCGACACCCCCGTCGATCGCCTCGGACCCGGGTCGGTGATCGTCTTCGACAACGGCTCCGATGGCGGACTGGTCACCCACCGGATCGTTGCCGTGGAGGAATCGGGGGACTTCGTCACCCGGGGCGATGCCAACCTGCGGGCCGACTCGACTCGAGTACCCCCGAGTCGGGTGCACGGGGCCGGTCGGATCCTCGTTCCTGTCATCGGTACGCCCTTGGTCTGGTTCGAGCACAGCCAATGGATGTTCCTGCTCCTCGCGGCCGCCGTGCTCGTCGTCGCGATGTGGGGATGCCGTTGGATGCTGTCGCCCGCGGCCATTGCCGCGAGACCCCGGCAGGATCGAGGTGCCCGCCTCGCCAAGGCGGTCCGGTCGAAGCGAACCACGGCGCCGCTGTCGATAGCGGTCGCCTTCGTGGTGCTTGCCGGGATGACCAATGATTCCGGCGCGGCCTTCGGCGACCCCACATCGACGGTCGGCAACTCCTTCAGCCTCGACGAATGGAAGCGGATCCTGGACATCGACGGCGGTCTGGCCCATGCCTGTCTGGTTCGTAGCGAGGGCTACGTGTGGTGCTGGGGCGGCAACGACAAGGGGCAGCTCGGTGACAACACCACGACGGATCATTGGACTCCGGTAGCGGTCACCGGCTCGGGTGGCGTCGGTGCGTTGACCACCACCATTGCGCTGTCCGCCGGGAACAAGTTCACGTGCGCGCTCAAGAAGGACGGCTCGGTGCGGTGCTGGGGTGAGAACACCAACGGGCAGCTCGGTGACAACACCACCACTGACCGGCCCGCAGCCGTCCAGGTGAAGGGACCCGGTGGATCGGGCACCCTCACGGGGGTGGTCGGCGTGGCTGCCGGCGACAGCTTCTCGTGTGCGGTCAGGTCGGATGGTTCGGTGTGGTGTTGGGGGCGTAATGACA
>JAHECQ010000363.1 GCA_024641625.1 Acidimicrobiales bacterium
CGTCACCGCGCGCCTCGGCAACGTTGCCATCGCCGGTTCCCGTCAAAGCCGAGGCGTTCACGCCCACCGCCACCGCGGCACTCCCACTCCCGGAAACGACCTCCGCCGCCGAACCGTCGCCCTCGGCGGTTGCGGTGTTGCTGCCGCCGGCTTGGATTTTGGCGGTGGCGTTGACACCGGTGGCGGTCGCGGTGTTGTTGGGCTCGGGGGTCAGGGCGCTGGCGCGGGCGCCGGCACCTGTGGCAACCGCCGTAGTGTTGCCGCTGGCCGCAGTGGCCACAGCGTTGTCGCCTCGTGCCTCGGCGGTGTTGTTGTCGCCGATCGCGGCGAGGGCCGAGGCATCGACACCAACAGCGATTGCGGTGCTGTCGCCGCCGCTTTCGATCCTGGCAGTGGCCCCGTCACCCTCCGCGAGCGCGGTGTTGTTGGGATCCGGCGTGAACGCACGGGCATCGGCGCCAGCACCGATTGCCGTCGCAGTGCTGTTGCCCCCGGTCGCGACCGCGACCGCGCCGTCACCGCGCGCCTCGGCAACGTTGCCATCGCCGGTTCCCGTCAAAGCCGAGGCGTTCACGCCCACCGCCACCGCGGCACTCCCACTCCCGGAAACGACCTCCGCCGCCGAACCGTCGCCGTTCGCGATGGCCTCGTTCGAACCCGCAGTGGGCGTACCACACTGGCTGGTACCCGCCTGGAGCAATGTGACTCCGTCGACCGACACGCAAATATCGGCTTCCCGCCGGTCCGGCGTGCCATCCCCGTTGGTGTCCTCGCAGGCATCGCCGGCGTCGGTTCCGTAGCGGTCCGACTGGTCCGGATTCAGCACCGACGGGCAATTGTCCTCGCCGTCTTTGACCCCGTCGCCGTCGACATCAACGAAGACCGGCGTGCAATTCTCGTCGAATTCCCACAACTCGGTGCCGGGGACATCGCCGCCAGGGACACCATCGCCGTGGGCCAGGTGATCATCGAGCGAATTGGTCGAGCGGCCCCTGGGATTCTCCTTCACCTCGAGAAGCTTCCATGCCGAGGCATCGGTCACATCCGATGTCCGACGAAGCCGGTGACAAACCGCATCCTTGTCCGCTGCCGCCGCCGCTTGGGAAACCAAAGCCATGCCGGTGACTCCCAATAGGGCAACCACCAGAACCGCTGTTGCTCTTCGCATCGTCTCCGCCCCCAGAAGTTCCGCTTGCGAGCACATAGACATAGCCCACAGGGTCCGGGCGGCGCAAACAACGCGAACTCCGTCTTTCGACGGCCCGACCGGATCGTCCCCTCCGGGCGGACCACTCGGGACGCTCAAGGCGCTCGTCCAGCGCTGCCCGCGCAGGCGAACTGAGCGACCTCGGAGCGTCGATGAGCCGCGCCGACGCTGCCACCTACGCGCTCACCCCGATCGGTCATTGGTTCGCCCGCGTCGAAACGGGCCAACCATTTCGGGACCGTGCGTTCGCTGCAACCAGCGGCGAGTGCCGCGTCGGCGATTCCAGACCGCGATGGTGAACTCAGGCGAGTCACAGTCTTCCAACTTGAGCCGATACCGCTGCTAGGAATTGTCTCGATTCCGCTGGGCATCATCGCATTCGTTCCGGGAATGATGGGATGGTGGCGCAAACCCGAGCGCGCAAGGCTCCGGCTGCAACCATCCTCGGATTGGCCGCTGTGGCCCTCGGAATCATCGGTTTCGTGATCGTCAACGAGATCGACGAAATCGTCAACTACCCCGAACCGGCCGCGCAGCATGGTGACTGCTTTGCGTCGACGGTTCGGTTCAGAAGTTTCCTCGGCGATGTCCCGGAGCATCAGCTTGTCCAACTCGGCCTCGGCGAGCAGTTTCTTCAGGCGGGCGTTTTGGAGTGAGGAACGTCTGACGCGGTGATCAGCTGCCCGAAAGGGAAGCGGTCCATCGAATGCCCAAAGGAATCAAGTCCTCGCCTGAGTTCCGTGCTCAGGCCCGCCGTCAGGTGCTCGAGTATTCGAGACCAACGCCAGTCGGCTGTGGAGGCACTCGCCAATCTGGGAACCCTGTGGCCGCCGCACCGGCTGTCTTAGCCTCGATCCACCGTTTGAGGATTGGCTGATGAGGGACGTGTCGGTGGTGCTCCTCTTGGTGCCTAGCGCGTCGGGTCGTCCACGGTCGCCTGCGGTCACGAAATGGCTTCTGACGAGGGATTTTCGTCGAGGGTGAACGGGTGCGATCGCTTTGCGATGACTTCACACGCGAGTGGTCACAAGTTCAAGTCTTGTACGGTCCTCGTGTGCCCTTCGGGCACCCACAGTTTGCTTGCTTCGCTCACAACTGCCTCGCGAAACCACGTGTGCCCTTCGGGCACCCACAGTTTGCTTGCTTCGCTCGTCCTTGGTCGGGTGTCACCGGTAGACGATGAACTCGAGCAGGTTGTCCTCGGGGTCGCGGATATACCGGCTGATACCAGTGGCCGAACCACCGTCCTTGCCCCCGACGCGTTCGACCGGTCCTTCGATGATCTCGACCGATGCTGCGGACAACAAGGCATCCAGTTCGGCCTCGCTGCCATCCCACAGCATGCACACATCCCCGCAGCCAGGCGACGCCGAGGGCCCCCGAAGATCGAACTTGGTCGATCCCCACAGCCGCGGACTGTGCAGGTTGAACTTCATGTCCCCTTGACAGACGCTGATCAGATGCGGGGCGTGGCTGTCGTCGACACTGAAGCCCAGGGAGACGTAGAACGCCACCATGGCCTGCATGTCGCTGACAGGAATGGCAACGTGGTCGAGTCGGCGAACAGCCATGCAAGCTCCGATGTGATGAACGAGATCGGTGACGACGGCCGGCCGGGCCGCCGTCACACCCTAAGCGTTCGGTTTCGGCACCGTCCACGACGCTGTGGGTCGACCTGGGCGGCGGCAATCTCCCTGCTCGAGGTTGCGCCCGAAGGAGCTTTTTGTGGTGGCTCGCCGAGCGCCACAACACGGGTCGCTCTATTCTCTGCATCGATGGGTCCGCCGGTACAGGGCTCCGTAGAAGCAAGGAACACAGCAATGGCGATGGGAACCGTCAAGTTCTTTAACGCAGAAAAAGGGTATGGGTTCATTTCCCGCACCGATGGTGATGACGTCTTCGTGCACTTCTCCAACATCGAGGGCGCGGGTTATCGCACGCTCGAAGAGGGGCAGACGGTCGAGTTCGAAATCGGTCCGGGTCGTAAAGGTGATGAAGCACAAAGCGTTCGCGTCGTCTGAGGACGATTCCGGACACGGTTTCCCACGCCGGTCGAGATCCTCGCCGGCCGAGACGAGCAAGTAGGAACCCCGAGTGATCGGAGATCCACCGGGCCGCGGGGCTCGGTGGATCTGACTTCTTGGTGCCTTGGCCTCATGGAGGAGAACAGTCAGCCGATCTGGAACGTGTGTCTACTTCTTCCTCCCCCGCCTCGACGACGGCTCGCCTGCCGAGGTATCGCCGGGTAGGCCTCCGAATGAGCTGCATGTCGTGCGAGGTCGCATGGACCGGGCCGGCCGAATCGAGTTGTTGGGTCTGCGACGGTCCCGGTATCCCCGGCCCGCCGCCCTCGGTCTACCCCGACATCGACTGAGCCCGGACCATTCCGAGTACCGCCGTGTGATCCGGGCGTCAGCGGCCGGTCGTCAGTCGGGCCAGGTGTTGCAGCACGTGCTCGACCATCTCGTGACGGGCCCGAGCGGCGTCCACGGCAAGTGCTGTCGGCCAGGGCTCGAATCGAGCGACGAGCTCATCGATCAGATCGGGAGGCGCGCTCTGGGGATCGACACCCTCGGTCAATCGCCTGGTGATTCGCTCCTTGGCCATCTCCTGATCGAGCGTGCATCGCACCTCGGCGAAGTCAGCCCCTTTCGCCTCGGCCAGTTGACGCGCCGCAGCGCGGAACGCTGCTTTGTTCCACGAGCCGTCGAGCACGACTGATTCGCCTCGGTCCAGCAACTGGCCCGCTTCGCGAAGCAACTCGCGATAGGTCTCCTCGGTGATCTGCTCGGTGTAACTTCCGTCGCCATGACCCGTTGTCTCCAGGTGCGGGCGGCCGACGACATGCTTTCGGAGCTCGTCGGTGCTGAGCAGGATGGCACCGAGAGCAGCCGAGAGGCTCGATGCCAGCGTCGACTTCCCGGTACCGGGTGTACCGCCGACGAGAACGACCGAGAGATTCGATCGTCGTAGGTGCCGGAGGCACAGGTCGTGGTAATCCCGAACCGCGACGGCCTGGGACCGGTCGCCTTGTGCGAATCGCAGGGCGGCCACCTTGGCCCGCACGTGGGCTCGGTAGGCGACGTAGTGGTGGGCCAGGGCGGCGGGGTGATGTTCGTTGGTGAACTCCCGGTACCAGGTCATGAACCTGGAGGCGACGTTGGGCCCCGACAGACGGTCGAGATCCATGACCAGGAAGGCCACATCCAGAAGGACATCGCTGATACGCAGCTTGGGGTCGAAGGCCAGGCAGTCGAGGATACG
>JAHECQ010000031.1 GCA_024641625.1 Acidimicrobiales bacterium
TGATGACATCGATCCACGGCGCCAGTTCGGCGGGAGCGAGTTCGTTGGAGTAGTTCCCATCATCCCCGGGCGAGGAGTCGGCGACGGTGGCGATCAGCTCGAACGCCGGCAGCACCGGCTCGGCTCCGGCGATCTGGTACTGCTCGACGAAGGGCCAGAGGCGCTCCATCGTTGCCTCTGGGCCTTGCTCTCCCAGCAATCCCAACCGGAACGTCACCGGGCTCCCGTAGAAGGCGACGAATCGCCTGCCCGGGAAGAGCTGCACCCCGCCACCGGGTAGCTGTGGCCCGACGAAGGAGGTGCGAGCCCTCCACGCCTCGGTCGGCGACATCGGCCCCAGGATGGCGAAGCTGCTCCCGGCGTCACTCAATGCACGGTCGATGGGAGCTCCCTCAACCACTTCGACCAGCGTTGCCCCGGCGATCGGCAGGTAGAACCCGGCCACTGCGATGAGAGATCGGTCGGTTGGCCGAGCCAACCAGACGCGCTCGGCTTTCGGCGCTTCTGTCTGCTCGAGAGCACCCGTCTCGGTCGTCTCGGTCGTCTCGGTCGTCTCGAGCTCGTTGGCCTCGGTCTCCGTGGGCTCAGGCGCAGGGCGAACGATCTCTGCTCCCGCAGGGAGTACCAGCGGATCGCTGGGTTCTCCGACGAAGCTCACATCGACGGCGTCGAGGCGCTCGATCTCGGCCGCAACGCTCGGGGCCGCTTCCGGACTCGTGACCAGCAACGGCACCTGACGTTCGGATGCCAACCCGATGGCGAAATCCAACATCGACGCTTCGGCGACCACCACTCCATCGGAGCACGGGTAGATCAATTGGCTCAACGTCACGGACAAGGCCTCGGGCGTTTCCTGGGGCAGATCGACGGTGACCAACGGTTGGGGCGAACAGTCGATCTCGGGAGGCACCTCGATCGAAGCGACGGGAACCGCACGGGGAGCACTGCAGGCCGCCCCAGCCCCCAAGGCACCCAGGATGACCACCAGGAGCCTCGGAGCGAGCCGGAACGAGAAGGAGGAGGAAAACAAGAGAATCAGTGTGACAACCATCGAGAACCCGGCTCGGGCGGTTCGATACCGGACCGCTCGGCTACCGTGGCACCTGGATGGTACGGCAAGCAAACACTCCGAACGCACCCCAGCTCGACCGATCTGGGGAGTTGATCCTCCTCGATCTGGTCCCAGGCCTGGTCCGATGACCACCAGGAACAGTCGTGCTGCGTCGTTCCTGGTCCGACGCATCAGAGCCGACGGCACCGACGCCGGTCGGCAACCTGATGAACTCCTGGTCGAGGAACCGCTCCTCATCCGGGTCAATGACACCGACCTGGGCTCCACCATGCGAACACCGGGAAACGACTTCGAGTTGGCTGTTGGATTCTGCCACGCCGAAGGAGTCCTCACCGACAACGAGATCGCCAACGTCCGCTACTGTGGCACCGGCTCGGCGCTCGACACCGACTTCAACACGGTCAGCATCACGACGAGGCGCCCAACGCCTCAATTGTCGCCTCGCCTCGGGACGATCACATCGTCGTGCGGACTCTGCGGTCACGACTCGATCGCTTTGCTCGCTGCACGGTTGCAGCCCCTTGGCCCCTACGAGCCGTGGTCGCCGGCCTCGCTTCTCGGTGCCTCCGGCCAAGTTGCCTCTCATCAGACGCTGTTCCTCCGTACCGGCACGCCCCACGTGGCCGCCGCGCTCGACCGCGACGGAACGGTCGTGGTCGCTCGCGAAGACATCGGGCGCCACAATGCACTCGACAAGGTCATCGGCCGGCTCGTGCTCGATGGACGCCTCCCCGATCCTGACCTGATGCTCTTCGTCAGCAGTCGAGCCTCCTTCGAGCTGGTGCAGAAGGCATGGGCGGCCGGCATCACCGCGATCGTGGCCGTCTCAGGACCCTCCTCCCTGGCTGTTTCCACCGCTCGGACGGCGGGGATGACCCTGGTTGGCTTCGCACGCCAGGGCGAAGCCAACCAGTACAGTCCTGCCTGAGCACCGTCCCGCCCGAGCAGACCCGGCCAACATCCTGAGCAAAAACACCATTGACCGGCGAACAAGTCGCCGGTCAATGTGTCGGTTCCCGCCAGAACAGATCTCGAGGTCGCACCCAGCATCATGCTGCTACGACGCAACAGATCCTCGATCGGACGTTGAGGGGTCTGGATGAGACGAATGGTCCGAATGGCCCGGAAGGTCGAGTCGAGCGACCTGTTCGCGGAGCCCCAGCGGATCTGCCGGCCCTGCCTCCCCGGCGAGGGCCATCTCGCTCAAGCGCGAAGGCCCTCGGTCTTGGCCACCGCCAGCTGGGCAGCGAGACCCACCGGGTCGGCAAAGGACGCCTCTGCACCGAACTCCTCGATCAACGACATGACCTGAATGCCGGGAGGCACCTCGAGACCGGCGTCGATATCCCCGACGATCACCAGCACGGGCACCCTTCGCTCCGTGGCCCATGCGGCGACGCCACCGACCACCTTTCCGTTGAACGACTCAGCGTCGAGAAGTCCCTCACCGGTCACGACGAGATCGGCCCCCTCCAGCCGTTCATCGAGACCGACGATCTCCGCAAGCACGTCGAAACCCGACTCGATACGCCCGCCGACCGCCACGAGACCACCAGCCAGGCCGCCGGCGGCACCTGCGCCAGGGATGGACGACACGTCTCGTCCATAGCGATCGGCATAGACCTGGACCAAGCGCTCCAAACGGCGGGTCAACAGCTCGATCTGGGCGGGAGAGGCCCCCTTCTGCGCTCCGAAGACCCTCGCCGCATCGGTGAACAGCGTTCGAACGTCACAGGCAACGATCAACTCGACTTCCTTGAGCCGAGCTGCCGGCGGCATGGCCGACAAGGCACCCCAGCCGCCATCGGTGGTAGCCGACCCTCCCAGCAGGACATACACGCGCCGCGCCCCGAGTTCGATCGCGTGAGCAATGAGTTGACCGGTGCCCGTGGTGTCGGCAGCCACCGGATCGTTCCCGGCTGCACCGCCGATCAGTGCCAGACCGGAAGCGGCCGACATCTCGATGAACGCCTCCCGACCGACCAGCCGGAACCCAGCCTCGACCGGCTGCCCGAGGGGATCGGCGACAGTGAGGAACTTGTTCGCCCCACCGAGCACGTCCAGTGATCCCTCGCCTCCGTCTGCCAGCGGGATCCCCACCGCAACCGTGCCGACCTCCCGCAGTGCTTCACTGACACCATCGACCAGCTCAGCCGCCGTTGCCGAGCCTCGAAACTTGTCGAAGGCAACGACGACGTGACCCACCTCAGACCTTGATGACACCGTCGTTGCCGATGCGCACGATCACATTCGCGCCCTGAGTGTCGGCAACGGGCGAGGTTGCAGGATCGAATGGCTGCACCACCGCTGCAGGATCGACACCGAACGCCGTGGCCACAGCGATGGCTTCCGATTCGTAGCCTGGCTGGAACAACACGACCGACGGGCCGTTGACGTCGGCATTCTTGGGATCCTTGGTGATGTAGTTCTGCGACTTGAGGACATCGGTGCCACGCCCCGCCACACCTTGCGCGCCATCGGCCCCGTTCAGCACCAGCACCGCCACCTGGCTCGGGTCACGAGGGGCAGGGAGCGGGACGGCACCGGCCACAGTGGTGTCCGCGCCGGCCGCTGGGGAGTCGTCGGTCGTCGGCGTCGTAGCATCGACCGTGGTGTCGTCGGTCGCATCGGTGGCGTCCTGGTCTCCCGACACCGCAGCGGCCGTTCCGTCGCTCGAACCATTGCCATCGAGTCCACGATTCATCAGCAGAATGCCGACGATGACAGCAGCGACGATGACCATGATGCCACGAGCGGCATTTGCGCCGGCCGACCGGCCGAAGCCGCCACCTGCATCGTGTGCTCCAGTCGTCATCGCTGATCTCCCATCTGGACCTCACCGACACCGCTTGGCGTCGCCACGCAGTGGTCGCCTCGGGACTTCGGAAAGACGTCTCGTCAAATCGGGTGCGGTACCCAAGACTCCGTTCTAGCATCGAGAACCGTAGCGGTGGAAGCAAGGTGAACCTCTGGGGCCACCCTGGTACCCGCAAAGGCCCGAGTAGCTCAGTTGGCAGAGCAGCTGTCTTGTAAACAGCAGGTCAGGAGTTCGATTCTCCTCTCGGGCTCATCGAGGTCGGCACGATCCGATCGACCGATCGCCCCATTACCGCAACGCGAGCCAGCGCTGCTCCCCCGAAGGTCCTTCGAGCACCAACCGAAGCCCCTCCAACTCCCCGGCATCGATGTTCCAGCACAGCTCACCCTCGAGCACCGTGGACCGGTAGACGGATGCCTGCGTCTCGAGCGGCTGGGAAAGGACCCCGCAGAAGGCGCTCCAGGTCGTGAGCCGACGACCGTCCTCGGTCTCGGCCACCAGGCGCAGATCAGCGAGCGCTGCGGGCTCGGGACCATCGACATACGTCAGTCGTGCCTTGGCCAAGGCGAAGACCCGCCCTCGTGATGGAACCGTGTTCCCGGAGTCGCTCGAGACCAGCCGAGCGGTCGCATCCGAGATCGGATCGGTGACCACCACCTCGTAGGACCTTTGTCGGCCATCGGCACCGACGACCTCGAACACCAACGAATCACCGAATGCCAACGGCGCCGAACGCGAGCTACCCCTTGTTGTCGGCCCGAGCAGAGCACCTGCCCGGTCCAGACCAGCGCGGTCCAACGGGCGCAGGGCAAGGCCCGAACCGACCAGCAGCACGCCCAGCGCCACGAGACCTGCGGCTGCCACCACGGCCACCGTCAATCCTGACCGTTCAGCGGACACCGGCCGCACGACCATGCCGCTCGCCGAGGATTCCGACCGACGGCGACTCACGCCGACGGCGTGCCCCCATCGACGACCTGACGTCGACGGAGGACCTCGAAGCAGGCGACTGCGCCCGCCATCGCGACGTTGAGGCTGTTGAGTCGTCCCGCCATCGGGATGGAGGCAAGTGTGCTCACCCGCTCACGAACCAGCCGGGACAGCCCGGCGCCTTCAGCACCCAGAACGAGGGCGACCGGAGTATCCACGCCGATCGAGAGGTCGAAGATCGAACCCGAGGCGCCGGCTTCGAGGCCGATGGTGACAAGTCCGAGCTCGTTGAGTCGGCTCAGCGCTGCGGGAATACCGCCGACGAGCGCCATGTCCAGATGCTCGACCGCACCGGCGGCAGTCTTGGTGACCGTGGGCGTGATCTGCACTGCCCGATGCCGGGGCAGTACCACCCCGGTGATGCCTGCGCACTCCGCCGTGCGCAGGATGGCTCCCAGGTTGCCGGGGTCGGTGATGCCATCGAGCACCAACAAGAACGCCCCCGCCGCGTTCGCCAGTTCGTCGAGGGCGCGCTCGGGGAGTTCGCCGGCGCGCGCCAACACGCCCTGGTGGGATTCGGTCAACGCCTCCAGGGCGAAATGTCGGCGGGAGACGTGACGAACCGGGACACTGTTCTCGAACGCCAGTTCCACGATGTCCTCGAGAATGTCTGCCTGATCGAGATCATCGATGAGGTAGACCTCACGGACCCGGCGGCGACCGGCGAGGAGCAGCTCACGGACGGCCTGACGGCCCTCCACCTGATCGCCACCCAGACCTTTCGCACTGGCCCGGCGAGGGGTTGCGCCTCGTCCTGCATCGGATCGTCGACCGCTGCGCGAGGGGGGGCCACCCGCCCCAGGTTTGCGGCGCGTGCCCTTGGTTGATGAGTCTGTCCGCCCGGCGCCACCAGAAGCAGGGGCCTTGCGAGATCCTGCAGCGCGGCCGGATGACGCGCCGCGGGGGCTCCCTCCGTCGGGGACCCCACCTCGGGTCGGCTTGGCTCCGGCGGACCTGCCTGCAGGGGGTTTCGCCGAGCGTTGACCGGGTCGCCCCGCTCCGCCTTTGGACCCACCGGTGCGAGGTGCGCCTGTCCGTTTGTTCGTCGTCATGAAGCCTCCCGGCTCGATCGAGGTGGTCGCCACAAGAGCGCCACCGCATGGCCCTGAACACCACCTTGGAGACCGCTGACACCCTCGGTGCGCTTTCCCTTGACGGTCACCGGCGCGCCGACCGCAGCCGCCAGATTGACCTCCATCTCGGATCGCACGCCGGCCAGCCGTGGACGATCGAGAATCAAGGTGCAGTCGACGTTGGCGATGGTCCATCCTGCCTCGAGGACACGCTCTGCCGCGAGACGCAGCAGGGCGACGCTGTCGGCGCCGGCGTGCTGCGGATCGGTATCAGGGAAGTTCGTCCCGATGTCGCCCAGGCCGGCGGCGCCGAAGAGTGCATCTGTGCAGGCATGCGCAGCAACATCGCTGTCGCTGTGCCCATCGAGACCCTGCTCACCCGGGAACACGACGCCACCCAGAACGAGGACCCGATCGGGCTCTTCGCTCCACGGGTGGACATCGAAGCCTTGGCCGATCCTGAGTTCGGGCCATTGGTCGAGGTTCACGCAACCACCTCACCGAGGAGGAGTTCGGCCATGGCCAGATCTTGCGACACGGTGATCTTGAAGTTCCGGGGGTCGCCCTCGACGTGCGTCACTGCACCGCCGTCGCGATCGATCAAGGATGCATCGTCTGAGGCGTCGTCTCCCCGAGCATGAGCAGATCGAAGCGCCGCAACCCGGAACCCCTGTGGCGTCTGCACCGCGACGAACTCGCTGCGATCAACCGAGCCTCCTGCTGCCCGACGCAGGGTATCGGTGACCCCGATCACCGGTACGACCGCATCGGTGTCGGCCAGAGCGCACACGACCCGGCGCACCAGGTCGGCGGAGGCCAAGGGCCGGGCGGCGTCGTGGACCAGGACCCATGAGGCCGAAGACGGGAGCCTCGAGAGTCCGGCGCGGACCGAATCCGATCGGGACGAACCACCGGCAATCACGATGTCGGCATCCAACGGCTGCTGGGCAAGAGGTGAGCCCACTGGGATCGATCCATCCGGAGCCAGCAGATCTGCAGGTACGACCGCCACCAGCCCTGCCACGAAGGGTCGGAGCGCATCGAGTGACCAGTCAAGGACACGCTTGCCGCGGAGTTCCGCCAATTGCTTACGATCACCGAATCTGGCGCCCGACCCCCCGGCAACCACGATGCCCCACGTCCGACGTTGCACACCTGCGCCATCGAACGAGCCCTCCAGTGGACGATCACCGAGGTCCCGCTGGTTCATGAGTACCGACCCTAGCGCCGGGATGTGCCTCACTGAGGCCGCACCGGGGAGCAATCGAACCCTGGGCGCAGGTGACCAACACCTCGCCAGGTGAGCTACCGTACCGCTCGTGGTTCAGAACGTCGGAGCAGCCAACCGAATCATCGACAAGGAAGAGCTCCGGGCCGTCGATCTCTTCAGCGAGTTCGAAGACGAGCGGCTCGAGTCCCTGGCCGATGCTGCCCACGTGCGAAGGCTCAGCCGTGGTGACGTGTTGTTCTCCGAGCACGACGAGCCGGACGCACTGTATGTGACCCTCTCCGGCCGAATTGCCATGGTGAACCGATCGGTAGATGGGCGCGAGTCGGTCGTCGCCCTGATGGAGGACGGAGACCTGTTCGGCGAAATGCCCTTGTTCGATGAACGAAACCGCTCCACCGATGCCCGCGCCCTCGAGCCGTCCGAGGTCATCCATATTCCCTACGAGCCGCTCCGGCGCATCTATCGTGAGGAACCCAGCCAGCTGTGGCGGGTCGTGAAACTTCTCGCAGAACGCATACGCACCATCGACGGCGTCCTGGCCGACTCGGTGTTCCTCGATGTCACCGGACGCACCGCCAAACGGCTCCTCGAGATCGCCGGAGAGGATGAGGAGTTCGCCCTTCCGGTTACTCAGGAAGAATTGGCGGGCATGGTGGGCGCCAGTCGCGAACGGGTGAACAAGGCAATCGCCAGCTTCATTCGCCTCGGCTGGCTGGAGCAGAGAGACCGCCGATACGCGATTCTCGACCGCCAGCAGCTCGAGATTCGCGCCAGCTGACAGAGGCCGGTCCGGCGGCGTTTCAGCTGCGACAGAGCCGTTCAGCTGTCGTAACGATCGAGAATCGAACTTTCGGCCAAACGAGCGAGGGCGTCCTTGAGGGCCTGGGCCCGCACCCCGTCGAGGCCATCGATGGACTCGATGTCCGCCGGGGTGGCTCGAAGCAGGCGCGGCAAGGTCTCGAAGGCCTGTACCAGGAGTTCCACTTGGTCGTCGGAGAGTCGGGGAACCTTGGCCAGGAATCGATATCCCCGAGATTCGAGGGTCTCGTCGAGGTCGGAGACCGAGGCTGCGAGATGGAGCGCCTTGGTGAGCACCGCTTCGTCGAAGAGCGCCTCGTCGTCCAGATCGGACAGCGCCTCCATCGCCTCCTCGAGATGGAACGTGGCATCTTCGTGGAAGTAGTCCCGAACCAGAAGACGACGGTCATCGACCACGCCCCCCATCAACTCATCCAGCTGGAGACGAACCAAACGACCATCCGAGCCGAGCTCGACCAGATTCCGGTTGATCTCCGAAGCGATGCGCATGACCATTTCGCTCCGTTGCAGCACTTCGATCACGTCACGCAACGTGACGAGATCCTCGACCTCGAGTGCCCCGAGGGTCTTGGTGACCGAACTGAGTCGATTCCTGAAGCGCTCCAGCGTCTGGAGTGCCTGATTCGAACGGTCGAGAAGACGGCTCACCGGCTCCAGTCGATGACGCTGGTCGCTGACGTAGACTTGGATCTCCTTGCGTGACTGCGACACCGCGATAACCGGAACATGCAATGAACGCGCCACTCGCTCGGCCGTGCGATGGCGCGTTCCCGTCTCGACGGTCGGCACGTTGGGATTCGGGACGAGGTGCACGTTGGCCCGGGCGATACGACTGGCGTCGCCGGCCAGGATGATGGCGCCATCCATCTTCGCCAGCTCGGTCAGTCGCTGAGGGGTGAAGGCCGCATCGAGCAAGAATCCGCCGGAGCAGATGTTGAGGACCTCGGGTCCGTCACCGATGATGATCAGACCGCCGCGGCCCGATTGGAGCACCCGATCGAGTCCATCTCGAAGCGGCGACCCCGGGGCAACAGTGGCAAGGGCGCGTAATAATGCACCATCGGGGCGAAGCTCCATGCGATCAGTCTAGGCGACGCGGCCGAATCGCGAAGACCGAGCCGACCGGGACGATCATGCTGCCAGGACCGGATGAAGGACGTCGACGGCCGAAGCGACCGTCGAGCAGCAAAGGAGCCGGAGCCCGGTAGGACCCGCGCTGACCGACGACGGGACGATCGCCTGGCGGAATCCAAGGCGATAGGCCTCCTGCAGGCGACGATCGATCTGGGCCGGGGCCCGGAGTTCGCCCGCCAGTCCGATCTCAGCGCAGGCCACCACGTCCGAGGAGATGACCGTGTCGGTCAGCGACGACCATACGGCCAACCCAAGGGCCAGATCGAGACCGGGATCGTCGCTTCGTCCACCGCCGACCAGGGAGGCAAAAACGTCGTGGCCGGCAAGGGGTAGCCCAAGCCGACGTTCGAGCACGGCCAGAACGAGACGGGCGCGCGAAGTGGGGATGCCCTGGAGTGCCAGCTGAGTTGGCTGTTCGCCCCGCCGCGAGACCAACGCCTGGAGTTCCACCATGACCGGACGACGGCCTTCGACCAGCGAAACCACGACCGAGCCCGACACGCCAGTGGTCCGATCCTTGAGGAACCGTCGGCTGGGATCGAGCACCGGTTGCAGGCCACAGGCCTCCATCTCGAACACGCCGACCTCGGTGGTGGGCCCGAATCGATGCTTCACGGCCCTGAGGAACCGAAGATCGTCGGAGCGGTCGCCAGTGAAGCTCAAGACGGTGTCGACCAGATGCTCGAGCAATCGCGGACCCGCCAGGTTGCCGTCCTTGGTGACGTGACCGATGAGAATCACCGAGACTCCTTGTCGTTTCGCCTCGGCCACCACGGCCGCTGCGGACTCTCGGAGTTGGGTGGCAGATCCCGGCCCTGCATCGATGGAGTCGGCCCGTAATGTCTGCACCGAGTCGACTATGACCAATTGGGGCTTGACCGTGGCCATCATCTCGCACACCGCTTCGGTCGAGGTGCAGTCCAGGACGGCAAGCGAATCGGGAACAGGACCCAGGCGATGGGCGCGAGCAGCGACTTGGGCCGGTGCCTCCTCGCCGGTCACCAGGACCACCGCGGCACCCGACATCGCCACCGACACTGCGGTCTGCAGCGTGAGGGTGGATTTGCCGATGCCCGGCTCGCCGCTGAGCAATGTGACCGATCCCGGGGTGAAGCCTCCGCCCAGTACTCGATCGAACTCAGAGACGCCGGTCGGCCACGGAATGGAGTCGGCGCCATCGAACGAGGCCAACGACTGCGAGGTCGCCGGCGCTCGGTGACGAGCACGTGGGGCCTCGTGGACCTCCTCGACCGACGCCCACTCGTCGCAAGATGGACAGCGGCCCGACCAGGTTCCGCTGGAAGCGCCACAGGCCCGGCAGAGAAAATGACGCTTTGATTTGGACGAACGGCTGGCACTGACCATGCCGACGACACTACTCAGGGGCTGTGACAGCAAAGCTCCGCAGGACCGCATGACCTCTCGACGTCTCGGTCGTGGCATCGACGGCGAACCAGGCGGTGGCGAAACCCAGTTCCCGAGCGGCGTCGAGATTCTCGAGATTGTCGTCGACGACCAGAATCTCCGCCGGAGCGAGACGCGCCACCCTACGCAACACCTCGTAGATGGGTGGATCCGGCTTTCGGACCCCGACCGCGCCGCTGATGACCCAGGGATCGATCAGCCCATCGAGGCTGTGCCGAACCCGGAGTTTGTTGGCCCACAAGGCGCAGTCGTTGGTCACACAGGCGACACGTACCCCCTGGCTCTTCAATGATCGCAGGAAGCCGACCACGCCAGGGGTGAGCTGGAACAACGAAAGATAGGCATCATCGAGTTCATTGGCATCGCCGGATACGCCGACGCCGTACCAGAATTCGGCCGGCGTGATCCGACCGAGACTCAACAAACGGGCCCTCGAGACGATTTCATCGAGCGGCACGTCCGAGCCCCGGGCACGGACGAAGGGCACCAACAGCTGGGCGATGTCGTCGCCTTCGCGGTAGAGCACCCCCATTCCGTCCAGGGCGACCAGGCGCGGGCTCGGATCGCTGACCCCGGTGTTGATTGCGGCCATCGCCCCGACCGGTGCTGTTGCGCCGGCCTCCGCTCGAGCAGCCGCGGCAGCATCGTTCGGCGCCTTGGCCACCGGGGAGCGGGGCCGAGGCGAGTTGCCTCCGCCACCCGATCGGCCGGGACGGCGTCGCTCCGGCCGGAGCAGACGAAGGAGATGCCCGAACAAGACCAGCATGGCAAGGACGGCAGCGACCACTGCGACACCCCGCCAGACAAGCGCCGACACCTGCTGAGTCGACGACGCGGTGGCGATCTCGATGGAAGACGAGTCGGCGAGGTTGGCGCTCCAGCGGCGGGTCGACCCTCCGGAGGAGCCATCGAGATCAACGGTTCCACTCGAGATCGACGCATCGTCATCGCCGGGCAGGGTGACGGACACCTCGACATTCACATCGGCTGCAGAACCACCATAGTTCGCCGCCAGCTGGCCGAGGGTCTGCTGCAGTGCGGCGTCGAGTTCAGGATCGCTGAAGACGTCCAGGCCATTGGGCTGCAGCGTGCCGGACATCCGATGGTCGACGCGGGCGAACGAGCGCGTCCGTTCGAGCTCGAAGTCGACCAGGAGGCCTGACGAACCGGACAACTCATCGATGATGTCGCGGAACTGCTCGGGAGTACCGAACGCCTTCGAGGCGCGAGTCGTGACCGAACCGTCCGGTGCGGCAGTGGGGGGCTCCAGCTCCCAACCGGTCTGGACGAGATCGTCGAGACGAAGCCCGTTGTCTCCGAGGTCGATGAGACCGGCCGCAGCTTCGCGGTCGAGTACCAGCGACACCAGCACCACCCCGGAACCGTCGTCCTCGATGCCGATGTCGACCGCGACATCGGCCTTGCAGGCGGCCAGGAGCGGAAGCGCCAACAGCAGCCAGGCGAAGCCACCCCACCCCACCAAGGTATGGGTGAGATGCCTTCGTCGTCCTGGCTCAGTCACCGTTGATGGCGTCTCTTCTGGATGATCAGTCGCCTGCTTCGGCCAGCTCGGGCGTGGGCGGCGGCTGGAAGCTCTCGTGCGCAACAAAGGACAGTTTCCTGACCCCATCGGTCTCGACAACGTCGACCACCACGATCTGTCCGGCTCGGAACTCCTTGTAGAGGAGCTTCTCGGACAGTTCGTCCTCGATCATCCGCTGGATCGCTCGGCGAAGCGGACGTGCTCCCATCGTCGGGTCATAGCCATTGTCGGCCAGGAGCAGCTTGGCTGCGTCGGTGAGCTCGAGTCCGATGCCCTGACCCTCGAGCTGCTCGGTGACCCGCTTGATCATCAGATCGACGATCTCGATGACTTCGTCCTTGCTGAGCTCGTGGAAGACGATGATCTCGTCGATGCGGTTCAGGAACTCCGGCCGGAAGTGATCCTTGAGAGCATCGTTGACCTTGGCCTTCATGCGCTCGTAGCTGACGGCCTCGTCGTTCTTGGCGAACCCCAGCGTCGCTTTGCGGAGATCCTGAGTACCCAGGTTCGACGTCATGATGAGCACGGTGTTCCGGAAGTCCACCGACCGACCCTGGGAATCGGTGAGGCGCCCTTCCTCGAGAATCTGGAGCAGCGAGTTGAAGACGTCGGGATGGGCCTTTTCGATCTCGTCGAAGAGCACCACCGAGAACGGCTTGCGTCGGACGGCCTCGGTGAGCTGGCCACCCTCCTCGTATCCGACGTAGCCCGGCGGGGAGCCCACGAGACGACTGACCGTGTGCTTCTCCATGTACTCGGACATGTCGAGCGTGATCATCGAGCCTTCATCGCCGAACAGGAAGTCCGAGAGCGTCTTGGCCAACTCCGTCTTACCGACACCGGTGGGGCCCAGGAAGATGAACGAACCAGATGGCCGCTTCGGATCCTTGAGGCCGGCGCGGGTGCGGCGAATCGACTGCGACACTGCCTTGACCGCATCCTCTTGCCCGATCACTCGACGATGCAGTTCGTCCTCCATGCGCAGGAGCTTTTCGGTCTCTTCCTCGGTGAGTTTGTAGACCGGGATGCCCGTCCAGATCGACAGGACCTCGGCGATGGACTCCTCGTTCACCTCGTCGAACAAATCGACCCCGGACGCCTTGATCTCGGCCTCCATGACTTCGCGTTGAGCGAGCAGCTCCTTCTCGGAATCGCGCAGCCGACCTGCTTCTTCGAAGTCCTGGTTCTCGACAGCGGCCTTCTTGCGTTCGATGATCGCCGACAGCTGGCTCTCGAGATCCTTGAACGCCGGAGGCGTGCTCATCCGCTTGATGCGCAAACGCGAACCCGCCTCGTCGATGAGATCGATCGCCTTGTCCGGCAGGTGCCGATCGGAAATGTACCGATCGGCCAGATTGGCTGCAGCGACGAGTGCCTGGTCGGTGATGGTGACCCGGTGATGGCTCTCGTACCGGTCGCGCAGACCCTTGAGGATCTCGATGGTGTGTTCGACCGTCGGTTCCTCGACCCGGATGGGTTGGAAACGCCGTTCGAGCGCGGCGTCCTTCTCGAGGTGCTTGCGGTACTCGTCGAGCGTGGTGGCACCGATGGTCTGGAGCTCACCGCGGGCCAGCATCGGCTTGAGGATGCTGGCCGCGTCGATCGCGCCTTCGGCCGCACCTGCGCCCACCAGGGTGTGCAGCTCGTCGATGAACAGCACGATGTCGCCCCGGGTCTTGATTTCCTTGAGCACCTTCTTGAGCCGCTCCTCGAAGTCACCCCGGTACCGGCTGCCGGCGACCAGTGCCCCGAGATCCAGGGTGTAGAGCTGCTTGCCTCGGAGGGTGTCGGGCACTTCGTCGTTGGCGATCTTCTGAGCGAGACCTTCGACGATGGCCGTCTTGCCAACCCCCGGTTCGCCGATCAGTACCGGGTTGTTCTTGGTGCGGCGGGAGAGCACCTGCATGACCCGTTCCGACTCGCGCTCACGACCGATGACCGGATCGAGTTTCTTCTCTCGGGCGAGTTGGGTCATGTTGCGACCGAACTGGTCGAGGATGAGCGATCCACTGGCCGCCTCGCCGGAACCGCCACCGCTGGTTGCACTGGGCTTACCGCTCGAACCCTCGGTGCCGCCCGAAGAGCCTGCGGGGCCCGAGTAGCCGCTGAGGAGCTGGATGACCTGCTGACGCACTCGGCTCAGGTCGGCCCCGAGCTTCACGAGGACCTGGGCAGCAACGCCCTCGCCCTCACGGATGAGACCCAACAGGATGTGCTCGGTACCGATGTAGTTGTGCCCGAGCTGCAACGCCTCACGCAGGGAGAGCTCGAGCACCTTCTTGGCCCGAGGGGTGAAGGGAATGTGGCCGCTGGGCGAAGAGCCGCCTTGGCCGATGATGTCCTCGACCTGGCTGCGAACAGCCTCGAGCGAGATCGACAGCGACTCGAGCGCCTTGGCTGCGACCCCCTCACCTTCGTGGATGAGACCCAACAGGATGTGCTCGGTGCCGATGTAGTTGTGATTGAGGAGGCGAGCTTCCTCCTGGGCCAGAACCACGACTCTTCTGGCACGGTCGGTAAATCGTTCGAACATGAGAACTCCCGGGAGCGGAGACGGGTGGGTCAAGTGTACCGGAGCGGCCCTGCCACGGTTCCTTCATCGTCGGCGGGCATCAGGCGGAGGTGAGAAGTAGTAGCTGGGAGAAATCTACTGCACTCGCGATCTCGCACGTGCAGCAGGGAGCATCGGCGGCCGTTCCGACCTATTTTGTACGGGTGGCCACGAACCCGCTCGCTCTGCTCCCCCACGCCCGGTCCGACAAGGAGCGGGTCGAGCAGACCCTGCTCGAGGTGGTCAGGATCGACGGCGACCCGTATCTGACCGAGATCGCGTCCCATTTGATCAAGGCGGGAGGCAAGCGACTGCGCCCGCTGTTCACCGTTGCCTCCGCCGGTGCTGGGCTTCCCGACGGCAGGCAGGTCGGCGTCGATGTGGTTCGTGGTGGTGTGGCCGTCGAACTGGTCCACATCGGATCGCTCTACCACGACGACGTGATGGACGAGGCCGTGCTCCGGCGTCAGGCCGACAGTGTCAACGCTCGCTGGGGAAACCTGCGGGCAATCCTGGCCGGCGACTACCTGCTGGCCAAGGCCTCGGAGATCGCAGCGCAGCTGGGTGTCGAGGTCGCCGGCTTGCTGGCTGCGACCATCGGCAAGTTGTGCGAGGGTCAGGTCGGCGAACTCCAAACGCTGTTCGACCTCGGTCGCACCGAACAGCAGTACTACCCGTCCATCGCAGGCAAGACGGCGTCCTTGTACGCGGCTGCCTGTCGGATCGGCGGCATCGTCTCGGGCCAGAGCGACGCATCGATCGATTGCCTCACAGAATTCGGTCGGCTGTACGGACTCGCCTTCCAGATCATCGACGACGTCCTCGACGTCATCGCCACCGACGAGCAACTCGGCAAGCCCGCCGGGAACGACATGATCGAGGGTGTCTACAGCCTTCCGGTCATCCACACCCTCGCCTCTTCCGATGGCGATGCCCTGCGCTCGTTGCTCGTCGACGGGCTGTCCCAGCAGAACCGGCACCAGGCGATCGAGCTCGTGCGACAGGGTCCTGGCATCGAGCGTTCGCTCGACGCGGCGGCCGACTTCGTGGCGCAGTCCAAGCAGGTCTTGGCCGAGGTCAGCACGAATCAGGCCGCCACCGCACTGGCGGGAGCGGCCGATCACCTGCTCACCTCGGTCACCACCCTGGGCGTGGTCTGACCCTCGAGGCACCCCGGCTGTCGACTCGAGAGCGACGCACCATGGGCCGAGACCCCGAATGAACGAGAGCGACGGCGCACGTCACGTCCTCCTGGGAACGAGCTGGGTGGACAACGATGTCTCGCTCCGCGTCCGGGATCTCGTCGCCGACGTTCCCGTAGCCACCTCCCGGTTCCTCCCCCTCCTCCGCCCTCAGGGCGCCAGCCTGGCGTTTCGCGTCCTGAGCGATGCCCCGGCATGGTGCCTGGGGAGGTCGGGTGGCAGGTCCCCGAGCGGCGGGCCGTACGAATGCGTCAATCGCGCCACCTCGGTCAATCGCAAGTGCACGCCGTGTTCGGTGGCGGATGCGAACCACGCCTCCAATCTCCACCACGCCCATCGACGCGACGGTGAGTTGCCGACCGACCCATCGGTGGCCGCCCATCTTGCCGAGCCGAATCTGCTGTACGTCGCCGGGTTTCGCGACGGCTCGATCAAGGTCGGAACCAGCAACGCCAAGCGGATTCGGACACGGCTTGCCGAACAGGGCGCCTGGCAGGCCATCGTGACCGCCGAGGCAGTGAACGGCTCTGTGGTACGCCTGGTGGAGGACGCTGTCACCGAGGCCCTCGGCCTGCCGCAGAGCGTCTCGATGGTTCGCAAGTTGCACGGCTTCGTGCACCCCATCGACGACGAGGTCCTGATTCGTCGGCTCGAGCAGGCAACTGCCGGTATCCACGAGCTCATCGCAGGGATCGAGGGAATGACGCCGGTCAGGCAGGTGGTCGGATTCGAACAACGAGCGCTCTGGAACCGGGTCGTTCGTTATCCAGCGGACCCGACGATCGGAGCGCACGAACTCCTCGTGGTGTCGATGTGTGGCCGAGCGGCCCTGATCGAGCTGCCGAGCGGGCAGCACGACGATCGCATGGTGCTCGATCTCGGCCGATTGTCGGGCTACGAGGTCGAGTGGGGTCGGTTCGGAACTCCTTCCCTCACCATTCAGGGCTCGCTGTTCTGATCCTTGAGCGAACGGCACTGGGCCCGAGGAGCCCTTGAGAGTAGTGTTCGCACATGGCGCCGACCCCTGAGGAATTGGCAGAGCGACGAAGAAACGCCAGTCGTGAGAAGATCCTGCACGTGGCGGCCGAGCGACTGGCGGAACACGGCTATGGGGCGACC
>JAHECQ010000364.1 GCA_024641625.1 Acidimicrobiales bacterium
CAGCACGATCTGCATCTCTCCGAACTCGACCGACGAATTGCGCACATTGGTGATGAATACGGTGGCCTCGTTCCGCATCAACTGATCGACCAAATCGGGCGCCGGGATCTGCCCGGGAGGCAGTCGATAGAGCACCAACTCGCCGTAGTGTCCCGGGTCCGAGCGAGCCACCAGTACCGCTGTCATCTCCGAACGCTCGGCGTTGGCGTCGGCCCCAGAGCGTGGAACGAACGCCCGCTGCAACACGAACTCCGGCGTGGTCTCGCCCGGCAATCGGGTGAGCCGGTACTGCGGAGGCATGAGGATCGGCCGGGAGGTCGTGGCGACCAGAGGCGCCAACGGGGAAACGGTGGTCGTGGTCGCAGAGGTCGTCGCTCCCTCGTTCAGCGATGCACGAGAGGATGGCTTGCGAGCGACGCTCCACGCCAGGTTGCCCTGGATGAGCTGCTCTGGCGTCGAGACCTGGTAGGTCCCCCACATCTCGGTCTGCACCTCGAAGATGTCGGACGGGTAGCGATAGTGAGCCTGCAACTCCGGCGGCGCCGATACTCCATCCTCGAACAGATCGGGGAAGGTCTTGGCCCACGCATCGAGGATTGGATCGTCGCCGATCTTGTACAGGGTGACGGTCCCGTCATAGGCATCGACGGTGGCCTTGACCGAGTTCCGCACGTAGTTGTAGCCGCCGCGAAGTCCACCGCCGTCGAACGACTGAGTGGGGGCACTCTGTGCATACGGGAACCGATCGCTGACGGTATAGGCATCGATCACCCACTCGACCCGCCCGTCGACCACGACGGGATAGGGATCGCTGTCGAACACCAGGAACGGCGCCACTTGATGGACCCGGTCCTGGATGTCGCGGTGGTAGATGACCCTGGCATCGCCGGTGATGGCGTCGGAGAAGAACAGCCGCACTTCGCCGAATCGCAACGAGTACGCAGCGCGTCGCAACGCCGAGTCCAGGCTGACACCGCCCTTGCCCTCGTAGTTCGACTCGAACAACGCTTCGGACCCGGCCGGATAGTCGACCTCGTCACGATCGAGCCCGACAATGGCATAGCCGGGGAGGTCTTCGGAGTAGTACAGGTAGGGCTCCACCTGTTGGACCTCGAAGAGCTCATCGGTGGGGCCGAGGCCCGCCCCGACGCCTTTCAGCCAGAACTGAGGCTCGCCCCGGGGGCCGACACTGTCCCCGGCGGCAATCACCACACCATTGCCGTGGGTGTAGACGACGTGTTGGTTCTCCCACGTGCGGCTGGGAACGGCGCCAAGGCTCAGCCCGCGGGCACCGAGCACCACCGGTTCGGGCTCGCCGGCAACGAGGTAGCGGTCCACGTCGAGGGGATCGGAAAATGCGTAGTACTCCCGCTCACCCTGGCTGCGGGCGAAGCGAGCCGTCGTCAGGTGAGGATCGACCACCGCGATGTCGTCGATGACATCGGACCAGGCCGAGAGGTCGTCGCTCGAGAAGTCGCCGTCGTAGCCATAGTCGACCGAGGTCATGCTGTCGGGGTCGAGGCCGAAGGCGAAGCGGGTGGCTTCCATGTTCCGTTGCACGTATTCGGTCTCGCTGGCCAGACGATCGGACTCGACGCCGATGCGCTGATAGAGCGCCGGGTAGATACCGGCGACGACCAGGTGCGTGATGGCCCACAGTCCGACTGCGGTAATGGAGAGGCCCCACCCCGGTCGGGTGATGTTCGCGATGAACAGCGCCGCGCCGAAGAGCGACACCACCGTGAGCAGATTGAGGGCAGGGAGGGCGACGTTGACATCGGTGGCCAACGCTCCGACGAAACCTCCCCGTGTCGAGGTGACGAGCTCGAAGCGATCGTGCCAGTACGCCAAGGCCCGCACGATGGCCAGCGCGGCCAGCAGGCCCGAGATGTGCAGTTTGACGGGGTTCTGGAGCAAGGGGTTCTGACTCGAACCCGGAGCCGACTGGATTCGCGCTGCCGCTCGGATGCTGCCGTTGAGGTAGTGGGCTATCAACGAGAGCAGCAACGCGAACACCAGTGCAGCGAACAGCCAGTCGATCAGAAATGTCCAGAACGGCAGACGGAACACGTAGTAGCCGGCGTCTCTACCGAAGAGGGGGTCCTTCCAGCCGAACTCGCCCCCGTTGACGAACATCATCCAGGTCGACCAACGACTGGCCGAATTGAGTCCGGCGACCAGTGAGAACAGCCCGGCGACCGCGACCCGCACCTTGGCCGCATGCGGGGCGACGGTGTCGTGGTAGCGCTCGACCACATCGTCGGGGGCCGAGCCCGACCGAAATGCGGGGGCCAAACGATCGGCGAGGTAGAGGTTGCCCCACAGCAACGCGAAGAAGACGGCGGTGAACAGGACGATCATCACGATCTGGGTGACGATGACCTTGTTCCAGATCGCCGAGAACCCCAGTTCCTGGAACCACAGTCGGTCGGTATAGGTGCGCGACAGGCCATTTGCCGAGACCAAGAAGAGGCCGACGAGACCAAGCAGGGTGAAGAGCACCACCCGCGAACGGGGGGCCCTGGTCAGGCGGAGCGAACGCATCGCTGGTGAGGTTACCGGGCCTCGTCGGGCCACAGGGTTCGGGCAATGCCTCCTGGGCAGGACGACTAGCGTGCCATCGGTGCACGTGACGCGAGGAATCCGATTTGCCGAACCACCCACCGGCGTTCACCGATGGGCGCCACCCCGGTACGTGGCCGGCGCGGAAGCACTCGGCAGCTGGGCCCCGGACTGCCCCCAACCCTCGGGTTCGACCAGCCGCGCCGGCACCCAGAGCGAAGACTGCCTCTTCTTGAATGTGTGGACCCCGACGACCGACCGAGAGGCCCGACTCCCCGTCATGGTCTGGTTCTACGGTGGTTCGTTCCTGTTCGGATCTGCCTCGGATCCCATCTGCGATGGGGCTGCACTGGCTACCCGAGGCGCGGTGGTCGTGACGGCCAACTACCGCGTCGGCATCTTCGGTTACCTGGCCCACCCTGCGCTCACCGCCGAGTCAGCGCAGGGATCCTCGGGCAACTACGGCCTGCTCGACAACCTCGCTGCCCTTCGCTGGGTGGCCGATCACATCGCCGACCATGGGGGTGACCCTGAGAACATCACTGCCTTCGGCGTCTCGGCAGGCTCCGCGTCGCTGGCATTGCTGCAGACCTCTCCCCTGGCAGGGGCGTCGTTCCATCGACTCATCCTCCAGAGCCCTGGCGCGTTCCGCCCGCTGGCCTCGCTCGTCGAGGCCGAACAGGCCGGCCTCGACGCCTATGGGCCAGACCTCGACACCATGCGGGCGTGGTCGGCGGACGAAGCATTGCGACGGACCAGCGCGTTGGTGCCACAGGTCCGAGGGCTCACGTCACCCCGCCTGCTTCGTCCGATTCGCGACGGTTGGGTGGTGCCCGAGGACGACCGCCTCAGCTATCGCCACGGACGATTCCATCCCGTGCCCACCCTGGTCGGCGGCAACGCCGACGAAGGGGGCAAGCTCACCGCCGGCTGGCCGATCTCCGACGTCGGCGCCTACCGATCGCTGATCGAGGCCAACTTCGGCTCCTTCGCCGACGAAGCTCTTTCGCTGTATCGGGCATCGACCGATGGCGAGGTGGCACACGCCTTGGCCGAAGTGTTCGGCGACACCCAGTTCACCTACGGCGCCCGCGGCATCGCCCAGGCCCTCGCCACCCGCCAGCCTGCCACCTATCGGTATCTGTACTCGGCCACCGAGGAGGCCGGATCGACGGCCCCGCCCGGCCATGGCGACGAAGTCGGCCCCCTGTTCGCCGGTGCCCCGCCACAAGGTGCCGCGATGGCCGATGCGTGGCTGCGCTTCGCCGCCTCCGGCGACCCCAACGACGGCACACCCGACTGGCTGCCCTATCAACGGGACAACTACCTCGACATCGGCCGGACGCTGTCCATGCAGCACGACTGGCGGACCGAACAACTCGACTTTCTCGACCGATTCTTCGAGCGGGCGATCAACGACCGTGATCGGTAGGACGCCGGCCCAGTCAAGACAGCCGAACCAGCAGCGCGCAGTCAGAAGCCCGAGCCCTCGAGCCTCAGATGACGGCCGGCCCACCAGACCATGAGCAAGATGAAGAGCCCAGCGATGGTGAGCCCGGCGGCGAAGGGGGTGACCGAATCGCTGATCTGGGCATCGATGATTGCTCCGAGCGACGCTCCCACGGCCGAGGTGAACGTGGCCACCAAGGCTGATGCCGTGCCGGCCGCGTCGGCCATCGGAGCCAGCGCAACCGTGTTGAGGTTCGGAGTCAGCACCATCTGGCAGCCGAGGGTGATGGCAACGAGCGGCATGAACAACCAGAAATTGGGTGATCCGTTGCCGAGCCACGCGATCACCAGACTCAGCCCCGAAGACCCGACGTAGACCATGGCCGCCAACGGCAGGATGCGGCGAAGCCCAAGGGTGCCGAGCAGGCGGCCGTTGAGGAACGAGAACGCGC